>NZ_JAAEJV010000005.1 GCF_015356785.1 Candidatus Neptunochlamydia vexilliferae
GTTTGGGTGCTCATGCTGGCTCGCCTTGGTTATATTGGATACGAAACCAACCATTTATGCATATTTAAAAATTTAAGTCACGACTTTGCAGGGATCCTGTTCCCTGTGTGGTCTGTGGTTTATTAAAAACACATACAAAGTCCTTCTTAATTAGACTTCTATAACTAAAGAGCAAAAAAACTATTAATAATTATTCGATTCATGGTAAATTAAGTATAGGGATGCGTCTAATGACAACCTTAAGCGATTGTAGTTCTAAGAGAGAACTTTGTTTTCATAACTTGCTCAAAACAAGTATCCTTAGAACAACTCTAGTCATCATGTCTCTTATAGAGGCGACAGGTATGATTGAGGCCATTTCAGCCTCTCTGCCTGAACTTAGCTAGAGGATCAAATACAATCTCTGGACCTTCAATGCAACTGCGAGCTTCTTAAGGTAAACACCTTAGAAATTCACAGGGGCTTGAAGGTTTTTTTGTGTAAGGGGGTTGGGAGAGGACTTGTTTTTGGTCTGTGTTGCTTAAATACATTGTGCTTGTTAATCTTTTAGTATGAAAAAAAATAAGCATATTGGGTCAAGCTTAGATGACTTTCTTGAGGAAGAGGCAAAAATTGCTGAAAAAGCTCGAAAAAGACTCGAGGAGCTAGATCCTAAAGACACCATTTCTTGGGACCAGGCAGCAAAAGAGGCTGGATGGGAAGTCCTCGGTTAGGAAAGTTTTTTGCGCAAAGACGCAAAAAACTGGAGCCGCTTCTCCATTTCCCGTTCAAAGCCGCGGGTGACTGGCTTATAGAAAGAGGGACGTTCCATCCCTTTAGGAAAGTAGTTTTGCCCGGAGAAAGCATGGGGCAGGTCATGGTCATACTGGTAGTCTTCGCCATATCCTTTTTGTTTCATCAGCTTGGTCGGTGCGTTGAGGATCGTTTTCGGGGGATCGAGGTGAGAGGTTTCGGCAGCAAGTTTTTGGGCTCTTTTTAGGGCGACGTAGGCGGCGTTACTTTTGGGGGCAAGGGCGAGATAGAGGAGCGCTTGGGCAAGGGCAAGCTCTCCTTCGGGAGAGCCGAGCCGCTCGTAGGTTTCCCAGGCGGTGAGGGTCACCTTGAGCGCTTCGGGATCAGCAAGGCCGATGTCTTCAACAGCCATCCGCATCATCCGGCGGGCGAGGTAGTGGGGATCTTCACCTCCTTCAAGCATCCGGGCAAAGTAGTAGAGGGCCGCATCGGGATCGGAGCCGCGAACTGCTTTGTGAAGAGCTGAGATAAGGTTGAAATGACCATCGTCATGCCGGTCGTAGGCCGCCGGTTTTTTCTGGGCAAGGGCATAGAGGGTGTCCCGGTCGATCTCTTTTTCGGGTAACGTTTCCAAGGTATTTAATAGGTGGCGGCCATCTCCTTGGGAAAGGGAAATCAGCGCTTTTTTGGCGTCGGGGGTCAGGGTTACCTTTTTCGAGGAGGTTTCAAAGCGGGTGATGATCTGCTGAAGGGCCTCTTCGGAAAGGTGCTCCAGGGTGAGGACGCGGAGTCGAGAAAGGAGAGCGTTATTGATGGTAAAGGAAGGGTTTTCGGTTGTCGCGCCGATGAGGATGATCGACCCATCTTCGATGCAGGGGAGGAAGATATCTTGCTGCGCCTTATTGAGGCGGTGGATCTCATCAACGAATAGGATGGGCTGGCCGGCAAAGAGGGGGCGGGACTTGGCGTCTTGAATCGCTTTTTTAATATCGGCGACCCCATTCATCACGCCGGTAAAGGGGACGAAAGGGCGGTCAAAGGCTTTGGCGTAGAGGCGGGCGATTGTCGTTTTACCACACCCGGGTGGTCCCCAGAGGAGGATGGAGAGAGGTTTTCCCCTTTCGATGATTTTTGAAAGGAGCTCGATCAGTGAGCTTTGGCCAACGACCTCGCTAAAGTCTTTGGGTCTGAGTTGTTCTGCTAGAGGAAGGGTCATGAAAGGTAGCTTACCACAAATTTTTTTTACCAAAAAGGTCTTTACAATAATTTGATATCATCTTAAACTCATTCTTTTAGAGAGTTGACAAATCAAAACGTTAACTTTTGTGAATTTTTAACCAAAAGGAGTAAAACCTTATGAAAATTGATGGAAAAAAACAAGAAGAAATTTTAAACAAGCTAAACAGTGCTGACCTGAGTAATCCAATTCTTAAAAGGTCTGCAGATGAAATGAAAAAAGATCCTGTTAATGCTAAGGAAAATTATAGTCGCATGCATCACCGACATAACCGATCGTAAAATTTAAAAGAAATAGATAGTGGAGGCGTCAGGTATAGGCCTCCACACTTTAAAAAAATTAATTATGAAACAAGATCCCATTTTTAGCTCTTTCCTAATTAAAGTTGCCTCTAGGTGCAACCTCAATTGCGCTTACTGCTACATGTATCAACATGCAGATCAGTCTTGGAAGGATAAACCTTTAGTTTTATCTGAGAAGCACCAACAGCTTTTTGTGGATAGACTCTATGACTATGCTCAAGAAAAGTCCTTAGATAAAGTGCTTGTGATTTATCATGGTGGAGAGCCTTTAATTTTTGGAGCGGACAAACTTGTCAACTTCTCTAAAGCGATTAAAAAGAGGTTAGACACGATTTCCTGCCAAGTTGACTTTGGGATCCAGACAAATGGAACCCTCCTTAAAGAAGAACATCTTAAGTTGTTTGTAGATGAAAATATTTCAGTCTCTTTAAGTATTGATGGACCGAAAAAGATTCATAATGTTTATCGATTAGATCACAAAGGAAATCCGAGTTTCGATAAAGTGTATCGTGCACTTGCTCTTCTCAAAAAATATCCCCAAATTTTTTCAGGGTGCATTGCTGTGATCAATGTGAACTACTCACCAAGGGAGCTTTTTCAGTTCTTTAGTGAAAATGAAGTTGAAGAGTTTAATATTTTACTTCCCGATGCTAACTATACGAGTCCTCCAATCGGAAGAGACCAAAACCCAGACGTCTATATTGACTGGTTGATCGAGGCATTTGATTGTTGGTCCGCAGAGTTTCCTCACATCCAATGTAAGTTTTTTGAATCCATTATTTTGGCTCTTCTTGGGAAGTCAGGACAGACAGATGCCCTTGGGTTGGGAGACGTTTCTCTTCTCAATATTGAAACAGATGGAATGTATCACGATCTTGATGTGTTAAAGATTACTAAAGAAGGATATTCTTCTTTAGGTATTGGGCTCGAAACAGCTCCAATTTCAGCTGCTGCTCAATCAAAAAACATTGAAGTCCATAGAAAACTTCTTTCTAAGGAAGGATTAAGTAAGACATGCTTGGCATGCAAGCATGTAGATATTTGTGGGGGAGGATCTGTTCCTCACCGCTTTGGGACAGAAGGGTTTGATAATCCGACGATTTATTGCAAAGAGATGTATGCATTGATTGACCACATTAGTGAGAAGCTCATTCAGCTAGTTGATCAAGAGCTTGAAAAAAATGAGAGTTCTAGTATTCTCTTTAGCCAGAAGGAGATGGAAGACTTTTGTATCTATTCAAATTCAGAAAAACAGATCCGAAAGCTCCAAGAATATGTAGCACAGAAAAAAAGGGCCCAATGGGAAAGGATAGCTGTTGAAGCTAAGCAAAGATTCCCTAGTCAAGAGGCTTTAATCAATCAAACAAATAATCAGGTGTCTTCCGTAGGAGAGCGTGCCTTAATGCACCCTGTCTCATCCTCTTTTTTGGATGCTCTTGAACAGTCTTTAAAAGGAAAAGTTGTTGAAGGAATGGATGGCACCCCACTTCCTATCGATATTGACTTTCTTCATTTAATTGGGACTAAACTTCTTAGAAAAGAAGAGTTTGTGATTCAAGAAAACCACGATTGGTATACGCACGCTTTAGGCAAGGATATTGTTTTTAATCATCCTCAGACAGCCTTTGATCTAGGAAAAAAAGTGATTGAAGATGCCCTAGGAATGATTCAGGAGTATGATACTCATCTGTACGATGAAATGAAGATCATTAGTCCCTATATTTATATCGTGAAGGATAAGAATAGTCCCCCAGATCGAGATATTTCCTTTGCTGATGAGACGCTTCCAGGTGCAATTTTTATCGGAGTATGGAAGGGGAATCGATGTTTAGCTCCTTATAAGGTAGCAGCATCCATGATTCACGAACACTGTCACCAAAAGCTTTATTTATTGCAAGAACGATTTGAAATTATTGAGCCTCAAGATGTAGAAATTTATTCTCCTTGGCCGGAAAAATATCGCCCTCCAATTGCTGCACTTCATGCCGTTTATGTATTTATTCATGTAGCAAAGTTTTTGAATCATGTAGCGATATGTGATCAGAATCTTCAAGAAGAAATCGATTTAACCCTTGAAAGAATAGATGGTTGTATTTCAGAGATTCAAGAAAAAGTTCAATTTACTCCCATGGGGGCTCTCTTTTTTGAATCCTTGCTAAAAGAGTGGGAGCTTTTAAAAAGTCAAAGCCTATGCCTGACTTAAAATTTGAAATTCCTAGAGAAAGGCTCAGTGAGGACTCAATGCTTCGAAGAGAGAAGCTGGATCACTACTTTCCGTGTGGACTGATTCCCTTTGAGCTTGCAAATGGGGCTATTTGGGATCTTATAGCTTTTACCCCAGATCAATTTGACTACTACGTTGACCCTTACTTAGAACCTACTCTCAAAAATTGGGCCCACCCCGTTCATATAGAGGAATTAGGATCTTACCGGGCATTTTATAAAAATGTCATGGTTTCTCTATTTGATTCTTGGTCTCTTTATTATTGGAGCCTTGTTCTTCAGTTTCTTAGAAGTAAAGGAAAAGAACCGTCTGGATTTAACCTAGTTCATATCGATGATCATCAAGACCTTGGAAGTCCTCACTTAATTTATGGAGATAGCGAAAAGAGATGCCTATTTTCAAAGGATCTCTTTGATGTAGAAGATCCAAAGAGTGTTGCCCAAGCGATTCACTATAAATCGGTAGGGATAGGGACCTTTATTGTTCCTCTAATTGAGCGTTTAGAGACTTTAAATATCGGCCATCTTTGTTTTTCTGATGCATTTGCTCCTCAAAAGACATGTTTTGAGCTCCACTACGAAGAAGATCAGCTTTTAGTAAGCGGTCAACACCGACCAGCGATTCGTTTTACTGATGTGTGTACAGACTATAGATACCAAGTTTCCCCATCAGTAGAAAAAATTTTTAACTGTTTAGATAGTGATTTGCCGACCCTACTCCATATTGATTGTGATGGTTTTTCAAACCGTTATAACCTTGATTCTAATTGGTCACCTCAAACGCTCTCAATAGATTTAACGATCAATGAGGCTAAATCTCTTATAGACAAAATTTTTAAAGAAGTGTCGGCCTTGGGAACAGATGTTTTTATGAATATTTGTTTATCGCCAGGTTTTTTCCCGGCGGAATATTGGGAAGAGATTTGTAGCTATATTTTAATCGAAGGAGAAAAATGGGGAGTTATCAAAAAAGATGGGTTGAGTGACTATATTGCTACCCACTATTCTAATGAGATGATTTATGAATTTGATAGGATGTAAAGCTGCTTTGATGAAGTGGTATTTACCGTTGGAGAAACTATGGGTGATTATTGATGAGTTTTTTCCACTATCGGCAAAGGTTGATTTTTTATTGTTTTTTTATGGTTATAAGCCTTGTGTTCGCACAAGGCTTATAAGTGATCTGAATATAAAGAAACTAGAAGATTGGTGTCACACATTTCAGATTCAATATTTTTTAGATAAAGAAGATTTTATCTACTTTTCTTTTAATGAGGTTTTGTTGAGTTTGGCTGTAAAGCTTGATAACTCTGTGGAGAAGCATGAGCAAGCTTTTGGTGAGTTACTGGGGTATCCTCATTGTTGCTGTAAAAAAATTGCAGAAGTAGGAGAGCATGAGATTGATGCATATGAGCAAAAATTGCTTGCACAGGGTTTTGATGGTTTATTTCAACTAATAAGTCCAGAAAAATATATTGATGGGGTTGCTTTTATTAGTCATGTTCCTTGTAGTACTTCTTGTAAAAACTCACTTGATTTAGCAGAGCAAGTGGTTGAAAAACTTACGTTAGGCAAACATTTTCCAGAACTTCAGCAGTGGAGAACTGCACTGGAAAGAATAGGTTTTATTCCATTAAAAATGAGGAGGAGTTTATGTCGATCCATTTAGAAGGTGAAGTTTCCGATAAGTATGTATTACCCGAGGATGTTTCAATAACCAAGATGGCATCAAAAAAATTTGAAGGATGGAAAATTCTCTATGATGGAAAATCAGCAGGGTATGTGAAGTTTTATTTTAAGGAAGATGATGTCTTTCAGAAACATGTTACAATAGACTTTAAGGTTCCAATTCCCTTGAGAGGGAGGCATATAGGGCGAATTGCTCTAGCTAAGGCGATTGACAAATCTACCTATACCATCTTTGTTGCCCATTTGAGAGGAAGCAATGTTGCCTCAAAACGATCTCTTGAATCTATTGGCTTTGTCCTTTTTGACTATCCAGGCAGTAGACAGCTATGTCTTTTATACAAAAAAGAAGAGGGCAACAACTAATCGGAGTCTTCAAGCACCCAGGAGGGCTTCCGGAATTGGTAAATAATAAGGGGGATAGCAACCATGATTCCAAGGCCAGTTGCTAATAGGGCCACATATTGAACAAGGGAGCCGGTATCGAGGGAAGTTGGAGGGACAAACCCGATGAAGATCGCAAATAAAGAGGCGAGGATTCCGATACTAGCGACGAGCCAGATCCCTTTGTGGGGATGAGGGATTTTGTAGACCCGCGGGATATGGGGATGGGTGTAGCGGAGGCGGATCGCGGCGATAAACATGAAGACATACATGATCAGATACATCTGAGCGGAGAGGGCGGTGAGTATCCAGTAGGCCGTGCTTACTGTCGGGGTAAAGAGAATGATGAGCGCAGCAACGGTAACGATAATCGCTTGGAAGAGGAGGAGGTGAGTCGGCATCCCATGCTTGTTAAGGTTTTGGAAGAAGGGAGGGAGGTTTCCATGGACAGAGGTGGTGTGGAGCGCTTTGATCGGCCCCATGATCCATGAGTTCACCTCTGCAACCGCGCCGAGGACTAAAAGTATCGCTAGAAAGGGGAGGAGCCACGAAAGGCCATAGCTTCCAAGGTAAATCTTCATCGCATCGATGAGTCCAGCCACGAGGCTGATCTCCTCTTTGGGAACAACGATGGCAACGGAGAGGGCTCCTAGCATCACGAGTGCAAAGGTAATGATGGCAGCGGAGATAATGGCGCGTGGGAAGTTCTTTTGGGGGTTTTTGACCTCGCCTGCATAGCCCGCAGTCACCTCAAGCCCTCCAAAGGAGAGGAAAAGGCCCGCCATAAAGACAAAGCTTCCAAGGGAGCTAAAGTCAGGGAGGAGCTTGTCCGCCTTGAAAGGGATCTCAATGGGGCGTCCCAGTGCGAGCCAAGCAATCGCCAGTGCGATGATAAAAATTCCCGGAATAATGGTTCCTGCAATGACCCCTGTTGTACTGACACGCGCTGAGGTTTCAATCCCAAAGTAGTTGATAAAGGTCACTCCCCAGAAAACGGCCAGGACAATCGAAAGGATAAAGACTTTACTGCTAGCCAGCTCGGGGTTAATGATATAGGCAAGGGTTGCGGCAACGAAAGAGAGAATCGCTGGGTACCAGGTGACATTGTGGACCCACTGCATCCAAATGGCAAAAAAGCCCCACCGGTCTCCAAGCGCTTCACGGACCCAAACGTAGATTCCTCCCGACTTGGTCCATCCGGTTGCAAGCTCTGCCGAGACAAGGGCGCAGGGAACAAGGAAAAGGGCAGCAACAACAATGAAGAAAAAGATCATCGTATAGCCAAGCTCGGCCACAAGCGGGAGGTTTCGAAGGCTCGCCATGACCGAAACATTGAGCATCGCCAGGACGAAAACGGAAATGACCCGTTTGGGATTAGGGGTTCCGATCACTCTATCGCATCCTTATTGTTGCTGAGCCAGTCGATAATTTCTTTCGACTCATATAGAGGTTTTCCATCGATAAATAGGCAGGGGACCTGGACCTTTCCTCCGAGGTGGAGAAGCTCCTCCTCAGCCTTGGGGTCCTCATCGATGTTTTTTAGGGGGATTTCCCGTTCATTTTTCTTAAGAAACTTGAGCACCTTTTTGCAATAGGGGCAACTTGGCTTATAGTAGAGTGTTAAAATACCCATGATATCACTTTTTACATGCAATCTAAAACCCTAACACATATAATTTTTAGAAGATAAAGTAAAGGGAAATCGTGCTTAGCGTCGATGATTTGACAATGATTTATGGGGATAGGATCCTCTTCCGCGGGGTGACTCTTCACTTCAGCACCCGAAGGCGGTATGGCCTTGTCGGTGCTAATGGAGCGGGGAAGACCACCTTCCTTAAAATCTTAAAAGGAACGGTAGAGCCAAGCGGAGGAACGGTCAACATTCCTAAAGAGGCTCGGCTAGGGATGCTCGATCAAGATTACTCCCCCTTCGAAAACGTTCCCATTCTCGACCTCGTGATGATGGGGGATAAGGAGCTGTGGTCCCTTCTTAAGAAAAAGGAGAAGCTCCTTGCCCAAGAAAAGGTGGATCCTGAAGTGCTCAGTGAGATCGAAGAGCAGCTCACTTTAAAAGGGGGATACCGGGCTCATGCAAAGGGGGCGCAGCTCCTGAGCGGCCTTGGCATTCCCTCTGAAAGGCAGAGTGCGCCCTTAAGCACCCTATCGGGAGGGTACAAACTCCGTGTCCTTTTGGCGCAGGTTCTCTTCATAGAGCCTGAAATCCTCCTTCTCGACGAGCCTACCAACTATCTCGACCTCTTTTCGATCCGGTGGCTTGAGCGCTATCTCATCGACTATCCTGGAACCCTCATTTTAAGCTCCCACGACCGCCTCTTTTTAAATCAGGTCTGCCAAGAGATCATCGACCTCGATTATGGGGAAATGCGTCGCTATGTGGGGAATTTCGACCATTTTATTCAGCAGAAGGAGAAAAACGTCCTGGTGAAAGAGGCCGAGCTCAAATCGCTCTCCAAACGAAAAAAGGAAATCCAACGCTTTATCGACCGGTTTAAAGCAAAAGCAACCAAAGCGCGGCAAGCCTCTTCCCGTGAACGGATGATTGAAAAGCTCGAAGAAGAGGAAAAGGGACATCTTCTCCTCCCTTCTTCCCGCCAATATCCCCACTTTCACTTCACATCGATCCGCCCTCCTGCCCAAAGAGCGCTCAGGGTCAAAGGAATCTCCAAAGCTTTTGGTGAACACGCTGTTCTAAACAATATCTCCTTTGAGGTGGGGCGATTTGAAAAGGTGGCCCTAGTTGGTCCTAACGGAGTGGGGAAGTCAACCTTATTAGAGATTCTCACCGATCATATAAAGGGAGATGAAGGGACAGCCCTTTGGGGATCTCATGCTCGTTACGGCTACTTTCCCCAAAACTTCCGCCGCCTTCTCAATATGGAAGAAACCCTATATGACTGGTTATCTAAGCGTTCTAAAGGAATTCCCGAGCAAAAAGTGCGGCAAGCCCTCGGGAAAATGCTCTTTGATGAGCATGCCGTGCGTAAAAAAGTTAGCGCTTTGAGTGGAGGCGAAGGAGCCCGCCTTGTTTTTGTCGATTTGATGCTTGCCGAGCACAACTGTTTGGTCTTAGATGAACCAACCAACCACCTCGATATGGAAAGTGTTGAGGCGCTCATCGCCGCTCTTAAAGAGTATTCCGGTACTTTGATCATGGTTAGCCATAACCGCTACTTTATTTCGAAAATTTCCGAGAGGATTATTGAACTTACTCCTGGGGAAATCACCGATTTTCAGGGGGGATATGAGGACTTTGTCAAAGAACATGAACGGGACTATCTCAAAGAAGAGGTCAAAGAGAAAAAAGAAATCTACCACGAAAAAAAAGAGCATCGAAAAGAGCGCAATCGACTCAAACGGGAAATTGAACGACTCGAAAACGAAATTGCAAAAACAGAAAGTGAAATTGAAAAGGTTAATGAAACCCTTGCAACCCCCGGTTTTTACGAAAAAAAACCTCCAATTAAGCAGCAAGAGGTGATCAATCAAAAGGATAAGCTCGAAAAAAAGAGAGAAAACGCACTCAATCAGTGGGAAGCAAAAATAGAAGAGTTTGATAGTAACTACTAAAACCCTTAAAAACAAACTCTTGTGACTATAAAAAAATCATAAGACGCTAAAATTTACAAGCTTATAAAAACGGTTAATTTTTCAAAAAGCAGAACTATTTTTTTCATTTTTTTACTAAATTTTCAGCTTTTCTGAAATTTTTTTTCATTTTTTTTATTTAAAAAAAACATGTCGAGAACATCTTCTGAAGGTTGTTTACAAAAACGAATTTATTTAATTTAATTAAAAAAAATAAAAAGTTTTTTATTTTTTATTGCAAAAAATATATATTAAAGTTTGTAGGACGAAGAAAGGTAGTTATGACGATTTTGCGAACTACCGAAAAAACTCTTTGTACCGGGGAATTTTTGATTTAGAGGGTGAGCGAAGCAAAGTCAGGTTCATTTGAACGACGAGTCCCATAGTCAAAAGGCTATGGGTGAGGAAGGAAATTAACCTGAAGAAGCTGTAGCCATCCTATAAGTTAAAAATTACCCGGTACAGAAAGTTAGAATTAGAATTCCAATTTTTAAGGAGCATTAAACATGCCAGTTAAAAGAAAAAGAAAAGCAGCTAAGAAGACTGTTCGAAAAACAGCTGCTAAAAGAGCGCCAGCTAAGCGCAAAACTGCTAAGAAAAAAACAGTTAAGCGTAAAACAGCTAAGAAAAAAACTGCTAAGCGTAAGACTACTAAGCGCAAAACTGCTAAGAAAAAGACAACTAAGCGTAAAACTGCTAGAAAGACTACTCGACGCAAGACACGCAAAACTGCAGCTAAAAAGAAGTCAGCTGTTCGCAAACGACGAAGAAAAACTGCTAAGAAGTAGTTTTTAAGATTCGTTAGTTTCTTGATTAGATCGAACGGGCCGAGTGCTCGTTCGATTTTTTTTGTACCCAATTGAATCAGAAGGCTTTGTGGGCAACCCTCGCAATAATTTTATTGATGATAAGGTGAGTGGCGCTGGCAACAACTACACCAAGGGCTGCGGCTCCCAAAATGTCACTTAAGTAATGCTTAAATAGAAGAAAGCGGCTAAGGGAAAAAAGAAGGGCTAGGGTAAAAAAGCGGAGGGAAAAGCGGGGGAAAAGGAGGGAAAGCGAGGTTGCAAGGGCAAAGGCTGTAGCGCTGTGGCCCGAGGGGAATGAATGGTAGTGGCTGCTCCAGTTAAATCCATAAAAGCCGTAGATCCCTTTTTTGATAAAGATGTCGGGGCGGGCCCGGCCGACAAGGATTTTAATGATGCGGACACACCCTGCCACCATTCCTTGTGCCATGGTGATTTTAAACAGGGGAAGGGACCATTTCTTTTTTCGGAGACCCATGTAGAGGAAGAGTCCTCCCCAAAGGGCCAAGTGGAGGGGAGGAAAGATGAGGAGGGTAAAGGTCTTCATGAGGGGGCGCCACCCATCTGTAAGGGCGAGGAAGTGAGGATCGACAAAAAAGTAGGCGATGAGGGCAAGAAAAACGAAAAAAAGGGCTTTTCGAAAAGGGGTGCGCAGATTAAGGTGGTTCATAGGACAGTTTTATCAGTATTTTTGATTCGAGGCAAGGATGAAAGTCGGAGTGATTGGATGTGGTGTCATGGGAAATGCCATGGCACGGAGAATGGCAAAAAAGCATGAGGTAGCCCTCTATAGCAGGAGCTCTGTTGCCGATTTAGCACAGGAGATCGGCGCCAAAGCGTGCACCTCTCTTAAAGAGGTTGCCGACCATGCAGAGGCGCTTGTTTTGGCCGTTAAACCTCATAGGCTTGAAGAGGTGGCTGAAGAGCTCGAGCCCCTCATGAAGCAAGAGAGCCTCTTATTGAGCGTTCTTGGGGGCATTTCCCTTGCGAACCTCAAGGAGCACTTTTCTAGGGGAGTTCTTTTCCGTGTGATGCCTAACCTCCCCCTCCTTTGTGGGAAGGGAATGATCGGGGTTGCGGAAGACCCTCAAGTTGCTAAGGAAGATCAGGAAAAGGTGAACCAAGTCTTAGAGGGGATGGGAACCACTGTTTGGCTAAAAGAGGAGCTGATGAACCCTTTTACAGCGCTTACCGGCTGTAACCCGGCCTTTATCTACCTGATCATCGAGGCAATGGTGGAAGCGGGGATTAGCATGGGGATCAAACAAGAATTAGCTGAGGATTATGTCTTGAAGACGATTGAAGGAGCGGTGGCTCTTTTTCGAGATCAGGGGGACAGTCTCCAATCCCTTCGTTGGAAAATTGCGTCTCCAGGAGGTTCGACGATTGCAGGTTTGCAGGAGCTTGAGAAAGAACGAGTCCGTTACGCTCTGATGCGGGGAATTCAGAGAGCAAATGAGAAATCTCATGAGAGCGATCTTCTGAAGGGGGAGGAGTAAAGATCCAGCTCCGGATCCCTTGAGGGATCAAGTGTTTGGGGTTAAAGACCCATCCCCGGGTCTCTAACATTCCCGTGAAGACTCCCATTCGAAAAAAAGAAAATGTCGTGGCGAGAAGGGCAAATACATAGGGGATACTTGGGGGAAGGGCGACAGCAACGCAGACAAGACCCACCGCTGCAGCAATCATCGCAACAACTCCCATCGTGTGGGCAAGCTTTTTCTTCTTCGCTTGGGCATGGATATCGTCCGCTAAGCGGAGTCCTTCCAAAATTGCCTCTTTCTTTGAGTTATGATCCAGCCCCCACAGAATGGGAAGGATCTTTTCGTCAGCCTCACGAACCATCCAAGGGCGAAGACGGCGGGCCAGCCGCTTTTTCTTAATCCCGAGCTGGATGCTGAGTTCCTTTTCGTTATCTTCCCCAAACTTGGTAACTTCTTCACTGCTAAGCTCTAGGTATTCCCTTTGAAGTTTTCCGAGGTTTTCTCGAATAAGCTTCTCTGCAATCGCTTCAAGCTTTTTTTTGTTATTCTTAATAATTTCGCCAGCGCGGAGGGGACGAGCGTCAAGAGGCTCTTTCATTTCTTGAAATACCGGTTCATCACGGTGTTTAGTGAGCCACTGAATCGCAGCAGGGGCATGGACCGCATCATAATCACCGATCATATAGCGGAGGCGGGACAGTGCTTTGAACTCATACCCTTGAGTGAATTTTCGCTGCTCATTCAGGAGCCAGGCATCGGCCGCTCCCTCGACAATACACAGGCCTGCTCCTATATAGCTGGGGATAATAGAGACAGCAGGGCCTATTTTAGAAATCATTCCAAGGGAGGGCAGGTAGGGGAGGATATGACCAATCCCTTGGATGATACGGGGGGAAATCATTAAAAAGCGGGCCGATGTTAAGCTGAGCTCTTCTCGGTCTCCATAAAATAGAGCGCCAAAAAAAGACTTAACAGTTGCATAGATATGGAAACCCACAGAGAGGGGATTTGCATAGGGGAAGACAGGAGGCCTTTCGTAGGGCTCATCGGGAACGGTATTTTCCCGAAACACCACTGAACTAACCATAACTATTTTTGCTCTTTTTAATTATATTATCGATTAATTTTAGCATTATTAATGATTTAGAGCAAACAATTATAAATAAGTTATATAATAGCAAAGTTTTTAGTTTTCCGATTTTGGTAAAATTGGTGCCATTGGGTGTGTGAATAAAATTTTAATTTTCCTCTTCGCCTTCACAACGCTCTTTGCCGACTATCAGGCTAAAGATTTTTCGGCATGGTTCAAAATAGGGTAACAATTTTTGGTCTTATGAAAGATGCGTCGGGGGCAAGCCCCCTGCTGCCCCCTTGAGCTTCAATCTGGCAAGCCAAATCGACCCTCCTCGGGGGGCCGTGCAAAGCACTGTTCCACCCCTCGTGCGGGGCGATTTTGCAGAGCCATTTTGAAGCCGCGGACAGCTCACCGCATGGCTTTTCTTCGCCTTCGGCTCCGAAGCCATGTCAGTTCGCTGGAAAGGTTTTTTCTAGAAAACCTTGCACATCTTTCACGAAGGACCAAGTTTTTTTTTCAGGTTTTTAGCCACTTAGGATCGACGAATTTCGACAGCTTTCGCGTTGCCTAAAACCAATTCTTGAGCTTGTTTGGGTATAACAAAAAAATTCACTGAACCAACACAGCTTCGGAGCCGAAGGCGAAGAAAAGCTGCGTCGTGAAGTGTCCACGGCTTCAAGATGGCTATGCAAAATTGATCTGAACGAGGGGTGGAACAGTGCTTTGCACGGCCCCCCGAGGAAGGTCGATTTGGCTTGCCAAATTGAAGCTCAAGGGGGCAGCGGGGGGGCTTGCCCCCGACGCATCTTTCTCCTAAATACTCCCGATTAACTACATAAGGTGGAAAGGCCTCCATATTTCGGGAAGTGTTACCTCAGCATGCTGTATTTTGAACCATGCTGATTTTTCTTACCTATTGGGGAAGCTTCCAGGGCTTGATGACGCCCTTTTCAAGACGCATTTTACCCTCTACCGCGGCTATGTAAAGAATACCAATACCCTTCAAAAGGCCCTTGAAGAAATGAGGAAAAAAGGGGAGGACCGGACCGTTGCCTATGGGGCTCTAAAGCGGCGATTTGCCTGGGAATTTGATGGGACGGTACTCCATGAATATTACCCCTGGGTATTACTTTGAGAATCTCGGGGCAAAGCCCCTTTCTGAAAAAAGCCCCCTTTTCAAAAAAATAGTTTCCTGCTTTGGCTCCTTTGAGGCTTGGCAAAGGAACCTCGTCTCGACCGGAATGATCCGAGGAATTGGGTGGGTGATTCTCTATCAAGACCCGATTGATGGGCTTCTCTACAATATCTGGGTCGATGAGCACAATATCAATCATATTCCAGGGGCCGAGCCCCTTCTCATCATGGATGTGAGGGAGCACGCCTATATCACCGAATATGGCCTGAGTCGCCTAGGGTACATCCAGGTCTTCCTAAAGAACATCAATTGGGAAATCGTTGAGAGTCGCTTTTTGAAGTGCGCAGCTGAAAAAGAAGCAAGATAAGCGTTGCGGTTGTAACGATCAGCATCATCCCCGCAGGAAAAAGAGCCTGGGTCAAAAGAAAGCGGTACGAGAAAAAGGCATCTAAAAGAAGAAGCAAGATCAATGAGGCGTAGAGCCCCCATCTCCGAAAGGTCAAGACTTTCACACTTGAAAAAAGAAGGGCTAAGCCAAAAGTTCCTCCTGCAAGCAGAGAGGGAAGACTCTTCTTTGTTGCAAATCCCATCACTCCTCCGGCAAATACCAAAATTGAGTAGAGAAGAACGGTCACTCCAATTTTTTTGAAAATTGCTTTTTCCATAGAGCTCATTATACCACTTCGGGACCAAACGGCAAGAGAAATTTTTTCAATCGGCTCCAAAAAATAGCTTGTGTTGTATTTTTATATTGTTTTTTATTTACCAAATGTTAATAATGCCCAATACTTGTTGAATAGTAGGAAGAGGATGTACACCGAATACTTTGGTCCAATTGATCGAGAAAAGCTAAGCGATGCGAACCATCATCTTGAAGCTGCAGCTCGCAAACTGCAGCAAGGGGGGCTTGTTGCTTTTCCGACAGAAACAACTTATGGGCTCGGCGCAATTATCTTAAATGTGCCAGCGATTGAACGTCTTTTTGCAGCTAAGGGACGCCCTGCCGATCGCTCTCTTCCTGTACAAGTAGCAAATATCGAACAAGTTAAATTTGTTGCAAAAGATCTTCCTTCAGAAGTCTTTGCCTTAGCAAAGCGCTTTCTTCCTGGTCCTTTGACCCTCGTTTTGAAAAAGCATCCAAATCTCTGCTCAAAGGTGACAGCGGGTAAAGAGACTGTTGCGATTCGGATCCCTTCTGATCCCATTGCTCTCCGACTTATTGAACTAACGGGATGTCCTTTAGCCGTTCCTTCGGCTAACCAATCGGGGAAGCCAAGTCCTACAACAGCTGCCCATGTCCTTGAAGATCTTAACGGCCTGATTGAAGGGATTGTCGATGGGGGGGAGACCGAGCTTGGAATAGAGACGACGATCCTTTCCTTAGAAGATCCGATGAAACCTACCATTTTGCGGGTAGGGGCGATCTCTCAAAAAGAGATCGAGGAAGCACTTGGTCGGCAAGTGACCATTCATCCTGCTGCCCTCCTTTTAGATAGAAATAGTTGTTTCCCCAAGCTCCGCTCAACGGTTCGTCTTTTTGCTTCTTGGGATGAGATGAAGATTTACCTCAAGCTCAGTGCTCCTAGTAAGCGGCTTATCATGAGTGAAGAGCCTGCCCCCATCGAAGGAGGGGATCACTTCAAGCTTTCAGCGAAGAGCTTTTATGAGGGGCTCCGAACGGCAAACCGTGATGGATATGTAGAGGTTTTAGTTCTTTGTGATCCGCAGCTCAAGCGGAATGCTTTTCTCCTCAACCGCCTCAAGCAGATCGCCAGCACCTAGTGTTTTTGATGGTTTGCTTTGTTTGATTTTTGTGTTTTAAACTAGCAGTAAATATCCATTAATCCATATGCGGACAGCTCACCGCGTTCATTCTGGCGCCCTCCGGGCTTGAACTCACGTCAGTTCGCTGGGGAAGATAAAAAAGAAAAAAACTCTCCTGCGAAGGGACAGCCCTCAACCGCCAGGTTGGAAAGGGCTGCTCAGAGCAGTCCGCGGCTTCAGGGCGAACCTGTAAAATCGGCATGAAGGAGGGGTGGATCAGTGCTTCGCACGGCCCCCCTCTTGAAGGTCCGATTTGACTGTTCGCTTGAAGCTCAAGGGGCAGCGGGGGCGCAGCCCCGATGCATCTCTATATGGATCCTTGGAGTTATCAGCTGGTTTAGAGCACAAAAATTCAACAAAACAAACCATTACCACCAAACCACTACCTACTGTGGTGGGAAATGTCATTCCAAAGCTTTAAAGCCCGCACTTCGTGCTCATATCCTAGAATGGAAAGTGATGCGGTTGAAAGAGTGAGCCGCCGCCCCATTTCTATAGGCATCTCCAGCTAGCAGGTTGCAAAAGCGCAGGAAAAATGACCACTTGTAAAAAGGGCAATCTTCCCCTCGAGCGACTCGAGTTTTTGGACAAGGCACATCCCTCGTTTAATAACCTCTTCAACCGGCTCTCCAGCAGGAGCACCATGGGTAAAGATGTTCCAGTCAGTATTGGTTTTGTGGATTTCAGCGCTTGTCAATCCCTCGTAGGCCCCATAGTTCCACTCGAGAATATCATCATCGACCTGGGGCTCGAGGCCACAGATAAGACAGGTCTCCTTGGCTCGCTTGAGGGGGCTTGAAAAGACATGGTCGAACCGGATTTTTTCAAGCCGCCTGCCCAGGGCCATTGCCTCAACTTCCCCTTTGTCGGTGAGGGGAATATCGGTGAGTCCGGTATGCTTTCCATCGCGGGACCACTCGGTTTCCCCATGGCGGATGAGGTAGATCTCTTTCTCACAGGGCTTCTTCAAGCTCTCCCCGCTCATTTTCAGAAAAGAGTCCTCTTAGGTCAACCCGGTTTCTTCCTCCGGAAGAACCTCTAGGGTTGAGCACTCCTTCAAGCATGTTTTGGAGTCCCTCCTTACTAAAGACACTGCGGAGGGTTTCTGCCATAATAATGTGCATGATCTGAGAGGTGGGGATCCCTCCCTCGCTACTGATATTTGTCAGCTCTAGGCGGTTGATGGGGCGGAGTTTTCGGTTAGCCCTCCCTCCCGTCGTATAAGCAAGCTCGACCTGAAGATTTGTAATGACAAGCCGCTTAATGAGGACCTTAGTTGTCTCTTTTTTAGCTGCGGCTTGGGCTTTTTCCTCACTTGTCGCACGGCTCATATTGTTCATGATGGTGGTCCAGTTTCCCTTTCGGCTGCGAGGGGAGTCAAACTCAAGACCGAGGTAAATATCATCCATGGTCATGTCTTCAATGACGATATTTTTATCGAAAAAGCGGGTGAGGGGAATGCTAATATCGATCTTAGCAACAGAAAGGGCGCGGGGCGTTTTGTTATAGCCGCGGGGGTTACCCACCTGTATTCCATCGACCGAAAGGGAAGCGGAAGAGACCTTGATATCGGAAATCGTCACCGCCACTTGCGCCCGTTTCGACAGCTTATGGGATACGATTGTGGGAAGCATATTCCATAAAAGGACACCCACTAAACAGGCAATGACAACGAGTCCAAAAAAAATAATAAGAAACTTTTTCATCTAAAAATTCACCGATCCTCGCAGTGTTAATCCTTGAAGGGCGACAAGGCCCGTACTGAGCCAAGTCTCTTTTGCTCCGCTTGCAGGAGCAGCTGTTGAGCGGAAAATCTCCTGCAGGTTGGTCCAGATATTCATCTCGTAGCCCGCAAAAATCTCAAAGCGCCACTTGTTAAAACTTCGCTGATAGGAGGGGCCCAGAAGCAGTTGCGTGGTAAAAGAAACCCGGTAATCGCGGTAGCGGGCATCGCGAACCGGTACCAGGGCATTATCTCCCGGCTGCGAAGGGGTATTGACCGTCTGCTTTGAATGGTTTTTATACCGGCCAATGACAAGGGCTGTGGTAAATTTTCCCGTGGTATAAAAGTGGTTGCCCCAAAACCAATCAAAGCTTAAGCCGGTACGGAAGCCAAAGCCCCAATATTTCCACCGATTGGTGGTCGAAGTGGCACTCGTCCCTGCATCGAAGTAGCGGACCTTCCAGTTTTGATGGGTCCAGACACCGCTAAAAGCCCCGAGAAGCTTCAACCGAAGGTGGGGGTTATTGTCGATATGAAAGACTCGGTGGGCGATCAGATCAGCCGTTTTATAGTGGAGTTGGATCCGACTCGTCGCGTGGTCGATTGGATTCGAAAAAACCTGCGGGAAGGTTCCCGTTGTAAACTGTTCTGGAGAGGAAGACCGTTTTATCCGGTCGGTCCCCTTAAAGTGGATGTAAGTCCATTCAAAATCAGCTTCCCAGAAGTTGGGAGCGCGGTAATAGCCGATTGAAAAGCGGTAGCCGGGATCGAAGTCAAACTCGGCCTGCTCGAAATCTCCCTGCGCATAGGAATTGCTCGGTCCCCAAGCCGGTTTTTTCATCCGGATGGCGTAGTCAAGAGCGCCCTCATTGACGCTCCAGAAAAGAAATTCCCCATTGATCACCACCACTGCATCATCTTTATTGAAGAGGTCTTGCTCATCAGGGGGAACCTGCTGCTGCGCATAGACAAATGCTGGAACAAGGAGTAATAAAAGGAACTTCTTATGCATCATTATTTCCTATAGATTGGACTCTGAAACTTCAAAATCCCGATCCATCACGGTTTTGCGTCCATCTGCTTGCGCATTATTGATCGCTTTGGCAACCTCTCTTTCGACGATGCGAGTCAGCGCTTCCGCAGCTGATGCAGAGGTGCTCATCCCCGCCTTATCTTTAATGTATTTTTTGACTTTGCTAACAACAACAAGAATTTCCATAAACCTACCTTCATATAAGTGAATTTTTGAACATTCTCCAACGTATAACGAAAAAAGAATTTCACGACAAATCCTTTCTTTTCTTTCATAGACATGTTACCCTTGCTAACATGAAACGGATCATCATGGGAAAGCATGCGTTAGAGGAAGTTCTCCAGAAAAGTCCGGAGCGCTTTCTCCATGTCTACACCCATAAAAAAGAGGATCCTCTTGCGACCGACCTCAAAAAACAAGGGGTCAAGGTCTTATGCGCTCCCAAGCAAAAGCTCGCTTCTCTTGCAGGGTCAGAGTCCCACCAGGGCTTTGTCGCCGAAGTGAAGGAGCGGGAATTCTTAACGCCGAAAGCTTTTCTGCAAGACGCTCCTGAAAAAAGTCTCGTTTTGATGTGCGATGCGATTCAGGATCCCCAAAACTTTGGGGCGATTCTCCGCGCTGCCGAGTGCTTTAGAGTCGATGCGGTTATCTACTCGAAGAACCGAAATGTGGCCCTCACCCCTGTTGTGAGCAAGTCAAGTGTGGGCGCTTCTGAGCTGGTCCCTCTAATGCCCGTCTCAAACTTGGCCGACACCCAAAAGAAGTTCCAAGATGGGGGCTACTTTTCTGTCGCTGCTGAACTAAAAGAGGGAGCCCACTCCCTTTTTGATTTTGAGTTTCCAGAAAGGACCCTCCTCATCTTAGGGGCTGAGGGGAGTGGCATCCAGCGCCTCGTCTCCGATCGGGCCGACTTTCACGTCATGATCCCGATGCAAGGGGCGATCGATTCGCTTAACGTTTCTCAAGCCGCGGCAACCTTTTTAGCAATGCACAGTTCACACCGTTAGTCCACCCAAACCCTTGCTGAAGGGCATACTCGCCTCGGGCAATATCCAAAGAGCAGTCACGCACATTATACTTTTCAAGGAGAGTCCCCGTTTCCTTGAAGATCTTTTCGGAAAGGGCAAGCCACCGGCGGGCCCCTTCCATCGCGAGATCGGTATAGCCATAGTTGAGGAGTCCTTGGATGGTGATCCACTGGAGCGGAGCCCAGCCATTGGGCATGTCCCACTGGTGGCCACTTTCGGTCAGCGTCGTGACAAAACCCCCATCCTTTAGAAAGTCGATGTAAAGCCGCTTTACACAGGCCTCTGCTTGCTCGGGGGTGGCTGCTTTGACGAAGAGGGGGGTGACCCCGGCAAGGGAGAGGGTAGGGCTAGGCTCTTTCTTCTTAAAGTTGTAGTCGAAGAAGAAATCCTCTTTCCAAAAGAGGGTCTGGATCGCTTTTTTTCGTTTGGCAGCGGCAGCGGCATAAGGGGCAGGATCTTTGGCGAAGCGGGCCAAGGTCTCTTCTAAATGGTAAAGGAGACAGTTAAGGTCAATGGGGAGGATGTCGAGGGTGCAGATCGTCTGAAAACTCTTTTGGTCTCCGATCCAACGGGAGCTAAAGTCCCATCCAGAGGCGCAGGCGGCCCTTAAGTGTTGGAAGAACTCGGGAGGGATCCCCTCTTTGGCTAGGGTGGTTTCGCGGAGGTAAGCTTCAGGGCGGGGGATATTTAGGGGATCGAAGTAGCGGTTGAGCCCCAGGTCTCCCTTACAAGTCTCTATCCAATAGGCATATTCTTTTTCAAGGTGGGGGATATACTTGAGGGCGAACTCCTTTTCCCCAGCATCATAGAGGAGGGTGAGCAAAAAAGAGAAGTAAGGGGGCTGGGAGCGGGAGGCAAAGTAGACCCGGTTCCCGTTAGGGATAAAGCCAAACTGCTCAATCAGAAAGGCAAAGTTTTCGACCATGTTCTTAACCAAGGTCATATCTTCTAAGCCGAGGGCGGTAAAGTAGCTGTCCCAGTAAAAGCATTCGCGGAACCGGCCCCCAGGAACGATGTGGGGCTTGGGAAGGGAGATCAAAGAACTATACCCAAACAAGTTCAAGAATTGGTTTTTCCCCACGCCAGCATCCCCATCTTTAACTCCCTCTGCATCGCCCCTATCTCCTCGATAGGGGACTGCTTCGAGGGAGCTAAATCTGGGGCGCCGGCTTTGGCAAATTCCCAATTCTTGAATTTGTTTGGGTATATAAGGAGAGGGGGCCCGCATCTCTTTAAGGAGGATCGGCCACATCTTCTTAATATAGTCTTCCATGGTTGAGGCTTGGGGAACCTGCTCCTCTTCTTGGGTTGGAAGGTCAAAATGCTCTTCCACAAACCGTTTAAGATCAAAGTCACCGCTCTTTTTCTGGGTCTCAAAGGCTTTTAAAATTTCATCGGGAGGGGAGCGGGGAATGCTATCTACAAAGGTCTTTCCATCGGGAAAGATTTGGGCTATTTGGACCGCTTCAAAAAGGGGGCCCGAAACTTGTATAAATTTTTCATCGCTCATTCTAATCAAGATAGGAAAAATCGAATAAAAAGCAATTGACAATCCGCCCAAGTTTTGCCAGAAGAAGGTTACGAGACGACACAAACTGTTAGGGTGAAAATGGAAGGGGGGAAAACTTCCAGATCTTTTTGGCAAAGGATGCTGCTCATCAACCCGTACTACTTTGTCCTACTCATGGCCGGGTTTTTCACCCTAAATGTTTGCCATGTCGTCTCTTTGGATCAAGAGTGGAGCTTTTCTCTCACATACTTTCTCGCTTATGCACTGCTACAAAGCTTTTTAGAGGTCATTCTCCTAGGCTTGGTCGCTCATCTGATTAAGCGCTATTTTCCTAACCCTTTTTACTATGGGTTCATTAGCCTTTGCCTTCTCTTTTTTATCCTTCGCTACATCGACTTTACCCTGACCCGCTTTATGGATATCTCGGTTTTTTACGGTCTCCGTTGGGTCTTTGATGAGAGTTTTGAAAACTTTATCGAACTCCTTCATTTGACGGGAATTAGCATTATGACTTGGGCTTTTCTTCTTGCAGCAACCGTGACGGTTATTCCACTATTGGCGGTCGGGCTTTACAAGTTAACCGCAAAGCTAGCGACAAAAAAGCCTCTAAAGGTGACCTATCGAGGGCTGGCGCAGGTCCTTTGCTGTTTACCCTTAGGGCTGATAGCCCTTGATTTTACAGTGACTCCTAGATTAGACCGGCAACAGTACTATTATTATGAGCGGGTCCTTCCCTGGAAGTCGACCCTTTTTTCCCAAGAGAAGGTGTTGCTCCGCCTCGGTCGTCCCCTAAAATCGCTTCCGAATGAAAACAAAACGCTTAAAATCCTCCACACAACGCCCATTGCAGCGGCCAACAAGCCGAACATCTACCTCTTTATCGTGGAGAGTTTGCGTGATGACTTTATGACCGAGGAGACGGCCCCCCACATTGCCACCTTTAGAGAGGAAAATGTCCGCTTTGGAAAGACCTTTTCCAATGCCAACGCGACCCATAAGGCGTGGTATTCCCTTTTTTACTCCCGCTACCCCTTCCTTTGGGCCGAGACCCAAAAGAAGTGGGAGTCGGGGAGTCCTCCTCTCCAAATTCTCAAAAAGATGGGGTATGACATCCATGTCTATTCGGGGTCTCAGCTCCGCTACTACCGGCTCGATAAATTGATGTTTGGGACCCATCACTACCTTGCCGATTCCTATCATGTCTATCCCCACTATGCTCCGGTCCAAGCCTGGGAGTCTGACACCCGAGCGGTGAATAAATTTTTGGGTCATCTCGATAAAGAAAAGAGCAAAGAGGGGAACCTCTTTATTTTCTTTATCGACTCGACCCACTTTAACTATAGTTGGCCCGACGACTATCCCACCCACTTTACACCCATTAGCGAGGAAAAGACAGATCTTCGGGTTTCCAATTCGATTAAAAATGTCCACCTCACAAAGAACCGGTACCGAAACTCGATCCACTTTGTCGATTCTCTCTTTGGGCAGGTGGTGAACCGCCTAAAAGAAAAGGGGCTTTATGACGATGCCCTGATCCTTTTTACCGCTGACCATGGCGAGGAGTTTTTCGAGGAAGGACAACTCTTTCACGCCTCCCATCTCAGCGCAATGCAAACCGAGCCCCCACTTTACATGAAGCTTGGGGATAACAAGCGGCTCAAAACCGTAAAGACCGATGAAATTATCACCTCTCATGTCGACATCTTCCCGACCCTCATCGATTACCTGCTGGGGGAGCAGCCCTATCCCTTTTTTGATGGGGAGTCTCTGTTCAAAGAAGGGCGCTTTCCCTTTGTGATCACAGGGCGCTTCAACGGCCCCCGCGCTCCCGAAGAGTTTTTCATCCACGATGGGACGCTCAAGTGCACCCTCCGCTTTAACACCGACCGGGAACTTGAGGTGCGCTCCCTCAAAAACACCCTCGGTCGCCCCCTCAAAATCAATAAAGAGGCCCTAAAAGCCCGCTATGCTCCTGTTTTCAAAAAAATCATAAATAATTAAATCATTTATTATTATTTATTCATAACTATACATTGTGCTATAATGTAATAGTTAAAATAAATTAACATTAGTAATAGCATGGTTTTAGTTGATAGAACACTCCCTAGTAGGGACTTAGATGAGCCGCTCAAGCTAGCAAGACTTGAGGATGCCCGCGCCTGTTTAAAAAAATTATTTAAAATCCCCTCGGCTGATGACCGGGATCTCTTTATTGAAATGCACAATTTTCAGAGGACGCGCCATACCCTTTCCTTTATGGAGCAGATGGAGATCCACAAGGCTTATGAGGAGTGGTATGAGGCTTATAGCGCTTATGCAGGGCTTGTAGAGGCAATGACCCCCTCCGACTATAGCCTTAGGGGGATTCTCAAGGAGTTTTTTCTCAGTATTGGCGACCTATTTACCGATGAGAGGGAGAAGCTTCATAAGGCCCGCGTGACTTATTTTGAAGTTGCTGATCAGATACAGAGTGACGAACAAAAAGCGATTACCGCTTTTTCAGACTACTTCGAGACAGACAAACCGGTGACCACTCTCAAAGAGGTTAGGGATTACTTAAAGCTGATGAACAAGAGGGCGCGCAACCCTAAGCTTTATAGGGAATTTCGAACCCGTTACTTTAATGAGGTGAAGCTAGAGGCTCACTGGAACCTCGATTATGTCTTTCAAAAAGCGATCAAGCCTCCTAAAAGATCAAAGAGGGCACCTCTTCTCCTCGGCCAGCACCATTTTAGACCCAAAAGAAGAGTGAGGCCGTTATTCTTTTATGAGACTCCGTTGGTGCCAACTCTTCTTTCGATTGAACAGAGCTCCGACGACGGATATGTGACTGCAGACGATAGTCCAAGTTGGGTTGACGAGCAATTTTACGACTGTATCGAACCAGATTGGGCACCCTTGCGACTTAAGGAGACAATCTCAAAAAAAGAGAAGGCAGAGGAAGCCAAAACAAAAAAGGAAAGAGAAGACTCTCTTATAAAGAAGGGAAAGCGGAATACTAATCGTAAAACAGTCGCTAAAAAGAAAGCGCCTCCTGCACTGATATGGAAAGAGTCTGAGGCTGCTCAGATGGTGCAAACGATTTTTATGAGTCTTCAGACTGAACATGAAGAGATTCGGAAGCTTATTGAGCAAACGTTTATTCCATCAAGTGCTCTTGAGTCGGTAGAACTTTGTGGCCGTGAATATAAGATTACCTTAAAATCCCCAATGGTAGGGTCAGCAGGTACCGTTAAAGCGGGAGGCTGGCAAGATATGGTAAACTCTCGCCTAAAAGCTGAAAAAGTTCTTTGGGTAAGAGCCAATGATGAAGGTTCCATCTCCTTTCATGGAGACTCGATGCATATGGGAATTCATATCGCAGATTTTTCATTTCTTTATGATAGGTGTTCGAGTGAAAAACAGAAGCTTGGCCTTAAAGCGCTTCTTAGAAAAAATGGCTATACCCATTGGTTGACAGGCAATACGACAGTTCCCCTTCAATTTACGGTTAAGATCAATAAGATCCGGGTTACTAAAGATAGAGTCTTTCTCCATTTTGAAAGAAGCCAGAAGCAAGTGGCATTGCCTTTTGGAGGAAAAGGGCCCACTGCGGGAATTATCGATGGTGCGATCAATAAAATGAAGCAGGTTAGCTTCACTCATAAAGAAGCGATCGCAACTTTTAGGGATTTTATCTGGAAGTCTGCTACAGCTTAATCCTGCAAAAAACTGCAACAGCTATTGCAGGATTTTGTCGAGTGCTTTTTGGTAGCTCGGATGGTGGCGCAGGCGGCTATGTTTGCCGTTCTCGATGGAAACAAGGACGGCGTCTTGTTTGTTTTTAAGAAGTTTGAGGAGGCGGGTGCTCGAATCGTAGGGGACGAGCTCGTCGTGGGTCCCATGGAAGATATGGATGGGGGAGTCGACCCGGACGATCCACTTGTCGGTCCGGAAGTGGTACTTGAGAATCATGGGGACGAGGAAGCGGGGAAGGTAGGGGAGCTGGCGTGGTGTCAGGTCGAGGATGCTAAAGTAAGGGGCTTCAAGGACGAGGTTTTTGGGGTCGTGGTGGGAGGCAACGTAGGTAGCGATCCCTGTTCCTAGAGAGCGGCCATAGACGACGATCTGCTCTTCTCGGTACTGGTCGAGAAGATAGCTGTAGCAGTAGTCAGCGTCGTGGCAGATCCCCTTTTCACTGAGCTTTCCGGTGCTTTTCCCAAAACCCCGATAGTCCATGATAAAGAGGTCGTAGCCGCGGGAGGTAAACTCACGCACGACGGGCCCCCATTTTCCTCCCAAGTTCCCTCCCCGTCCATGGAAATAGAGGACCACCCCTTTGGGATTGTCGATTTTGAAGTGGAGGGCATTGATCCGGGCATCTTGATCGGTCTCTAGGAAGAGCTCATCAAAAGGCTCTTTAAAGGTAAAGGCATAGTCGCTGGGGAGGGTTCTCTTATGAAAGAGCATCGCTTCTTGCTCTTGGTAGATATACCCAATAAAGATGAAGATCGTAAAGAAGAAGGCGCTGATGGTTAAAAAGATCGTTTTATTCATTCCTTGCCCCAACCAAAGACATTACGGATGATGTTCCACCGCCCCTCAGACTTTAGGGGAGGGCAGCCATTCATCCAATACTCATATTGCTCCTTTTTAAAGCCACTATTTTCCTGGATGGTGAGCCAGCGGTTTAAAAAGAAAAGGAATGCAAACGCATTGTATTTAATTGGATAGGCTAGGTAGGAGGTCCCAGCTTGGGGCCCGTAGTCGATCACCACATAATCGAGGTGGGTCCGACAGTACCCGATCCCTGCTTCTTTTTTCCAAATCACAGCGTCTACCTTTCCCGACTGCAAAAAATCCTTAATTTGTTCTAAGGAGCTGGGCAAAAATAACTCATGCCTTTCTGCAACCGTAACATCTTCATCTGCTTTGTTGCAACTCCTTGAAAGCTAATAAGCTTCCTGCGGATTTGCGCCGCGCAGCTAAAGCGCTATGGCACCAGAAATGCATGAGTTATTTTTCCCCAACTCCTAAGTGTGTGAGCTCTACAGTCTCCGCATCGGGGAGAATCTGCTCCAGAATCTCCTTATAAAACCCCGGGACCCCAATCGTCAAGTGACGATTTTTCTTTAAATTTGTCAAATGCTATTCTAAAATAAGAGAAGAAATTCCGCAACTGGGCTCTCAAATGGTGTGCAATGCCCTTAGGAAAGTACGTGGAAGCTATAAAGCACTTAAAATTAAAAAAGGTCAAGAAGTTCCCGAGATTTCGTTTAAAGAAACATCTAGTATCCACTACTGTGCGCGTACCTTTACTCTCAAAAAAGAGACACTGTCTCTTTTTTCTATAAACAAAAGGATCAAATGTTCTTTTCGAATAGGACCGCATCAAGAGAAATACCTTAACCAAGGGAAGATCAAAGAAGGCGAACTTATTCGGAGGGGAAAAGAGTGGTTCTTTAACCTTGTTATTGAGCTCCCAGAAGTTCCCCTTAAAAAGGAAGGGACCATTTTGGGGGTTGACCTTGGAGAAAACAATAGTGCCGTTACCTCTAACGGCACTATTTATGGAGGAGGAAAACTTAAAGCTGAGCGAGATAGGTTTCTGAATAGACGGAAGAAGCTTCAGTCCAACGGTTCTAAGGCATCTAAAAGATGTCTGAAAAAAACCTCTGGCAAAGAGCGTCGTCGCGTTAAAGAAACAAACCACTGCATCAGCAAAGCCCTTGTAGAAGAGGCCCTTTTGAAAGAGGCCAAGATTATAGCTCTCGAAGATTTGAAAAATATTCGAAAGAGAATCAAAGGAAATAAGCGGATGCGGACACGGCTCCACCGCTGGCCTTGGAGGCAGCTTCAGTGCTTTATAGAATATAAAGCACAAAACCAAGGAATCGAAGTTGTCTATGTGGAGCCACAGTACTCCTCTTTGACCTGTTCTCGATGTAAAAAGCTTGGTATTAGGCAAAAGCACCTCTTTAAATGTTTAAGCTGTGGAAGCTATCAGCACAGCGATCGCAATGCAGCGATCAACCACTGCAAGCTTGCTGAGTCTGTTGTCTCAGCAAGGGCACCTGTCAACGTGCCTATGGTAGCAGCAACTGCGCTAGCTACAAGCTCCTTCCTTTAGGGAGGAGTAGTTGACATAAAACCCCATATACCATCAAGCAATCATGATAAGTAAAGTTGAGAATTGCTGTAAACCGTTCTAAGCAATGCGAGGGGGCCGCCTCGAGCAGACTTAGATTTCTTAGGCTTTTTTCTTAGTGTGCATTAGATAGAGGTTGGAAGAACGAAGCGCAAGGTGTAAAGCACCTTGTCGAGTGATGACAGCCTCTAGATGATGTGCAATAAGGAAAAAGACTAGAAATTTAAGTCTGCTCGAGGCGGGACTCGAACCCGCACGGACAAAAGTCCAAGGGATTTTAAGTCCCTTGTGTCTACCAATTTCACCACCCGAGCGTGGGTAACTCTCCCCGTTTGAGGAGAGTTACAGTCTATCCTTTTTCCAGTTAAGAATCAAGACTCTGATTCTTCAAGCGTCGTGGGAGGAGCTTCGGTTGCGATATCGACCACTTTTTCTTCAGCGGGTGCACTTTCTTCAGCAACCTCTTTTTCAGCAGCTTTGATATCTCCAGGAGTGATAGCTCCTTGTTCGGCCAGGTAATCTTTATACCGATCGATCTGCTCGGAGATGAGACTTGTGGGAGGAGGAAGAAGGGTGCGGCGAGGGGGTGGTGGAGAGGCCTCTTTTTGTTCTCCGTCCGCTGCTGCTTCCTCTTCTTTGGGAGCTTCATCGGTTTTTGCGCTCCGCTTCCGGCTCCGCTTCCGCTCTTTTTTCTTCGGCTGCTCCTCTTTGGGTTCTTCTTCGGAGGAGGCTTTTTTGGAGGTGGCTTTTTTGCCTCCACCAATCTTAATCGCCTTTTCAATCTTCGGCTTTTTAAGAACGGTGCGGGTCTCCCGCGCTTCTACAACTTCATATTCTGTCATTGGAAGGAGGAAGGCTTTGGGCTTTTCAAGGGAGCGGAAGAAGTAGCAGTTGCCAAAGGCAACGACTTCAACAGCACCCACTGAATATTCCTCTTCACTTGCTCCGCTGCTTGCGCGGATGATGAGCTTAAATCCCTCCTTGGGGGTAATGACTGTTTCTACTAAGGGTTCTCGTGTAAAATCCACTAATTTGTTCCATGTTAAAGGTTATTGTGTTTTGGCTATGTAGCGGATCAAGTCGAGCAAACGGCAGGAATACCCCATTTCATTGTCATACCAGGAAATCAGTTTGAAAAAGTTATCATTTAACGGGATCCCGGCATGGGCATCAAAGTATGAGGAATGGGTGTCTCCAATAAAATCAGAGGAAACAACATCTTCCTCGGTATAACCTAGTATTCCTTTCAAATTTGAATTTGCTTCCGACTTCATCGTCTTGCATAGTGTATCATAACTGGTCGATTTCGTCAGCTTTACTGTTAAATCAACAACAGAGACGTCGGCAACAGGGACCCTAAAGGCCATCCCTGTTAATTTTCCCTTCACCTCTGGGATGCATAGCGCTACCGCTTTGGCAGCTCCAGTAGAGGCAGGGATAATGTTGAAGGCGCCACTGCGCCCTCCACGTAAATCTTTTTTTGACGGACCATCATGGACCGGCTGGGTCGGTGTTAACGCATGAATGGTTGTCATGAGCCCTTCTTCTATCCCAAAGTGATCCAAAAGTACTTTGGTGACAGGGGCAAGGCAGTTGGTCGTACAGGAGGCATTGGAAACGACCGTATCTTTTTTGGGGTCAAACTTTTCGTGGTTCACCCCCATGACAAAGGTCGGAACCCCATCTTTGGCAGGAGCAGAGATAATAACCCGCTTGGCTCCTCCTTTAAGATGGAGTTCAGCTTTTTCTCGCGAGGTAAAAAGGCCTGTTGACTCAATGACATAGTCGACATTGAGGTCTTTCCAAGGGAGCTTGCTGGGGTCTTTTTCCTCTAGAACTTGAATGGTGTGCTTCCCATCGACTACAAAGGTCTCCCCTTTGGCCTCGATCGAGTGGGCAAAACGGCCATGAACCGAGTCATGTTTGATGAGATAGGCAAGATTTGCTGGAGCGACAAGATCATTGACTGCAACGATTTCTATATCGCTAAATTTTTCAAAGGCGAGCCTAAAGACCGAACGGCCAATGCGCCCAAATCCATTAATTCCAACACGTATTTTTCCCATGCGCAATCCTTACAACCTCGGTTTTGGGTTTACAAGTTCTTTTTTCAAATCATACTGGATGGAAGGGAAAAGAGCAATCTGAAAGCAGATTGCTCAGAATTTTATTGAACGTACTCGATGATGCAGAGAGGTGAGCTATCACCTTGTCGGTTTTCTTTCCGAACAATGCGGGTATATCCTCCAGCACGCGAGCCATAACGCTCTGCAAGCTCACCAAGTTTGCGCTCTACAAACCTATCAGCGTTGTAAGAAGAGGTATTCCCTTCTTTCGCTGCACGGGTCTCTTTTGAAGAAAGCTTGTTATAGGACACCATCATTTTTGCAATAGCTGCTCGTCGCGACGCCAGAGTATTTTTCTTGGCCATCGTGATGAGCTTATCGGCATGGGGGCGGAGCGCTTTTGCCTTCGCCACTGTGGTTTCAATTTGTCCATGCTGAACAAGTGCCTTTAACATGTTGGCAATCATTGCCCGACGATGGGAACCATTTCTATTGAGCTTTACTGTCCGTTTCTGGTGTCTCATTGTATTTCCTGTCCTGCTTTTTCTTCCAAGTACTCTTCAACAATTTGTCTGACGTTATCGCGGTTGATTCCGTAACGGGTCAGATCCATCCCTAAGCTCAGCTCCATATCTTCTAACTTGGCTTTGATCTCGTTGAGAGATTTCTTTCCAAAGTTGCGAAATTTAAGCATCTCAGGCTCGGGCATGATGACAAGCTCGGCAATGGTATCGATGTTTGCCTGAAGGAGGCAGTTTGTTGAACGTACTGAAAGTTCAATTTCATTAATCTTAAGGGATAGCTTCGCAAGAAGTTCATCCCGGTCAGAGTCAGATTCCATCTCTTCGTGGTCGTAAGAAAGATCCTGAAACTTCAAGGTGTTAAAAACTTCAAGGTGAAGGACGCCGATCTGTGTGGCAAAGGTCAGGGCCTCTTGAGGGGTGATCCTTCCATCGGTTGTTACCTCTAAAATAAGACGGTCATAGTCGGTGTCTTGTCCAACCCGGGTGTTTTCAACAAAGTAGTTGACCAGGCGGACAGGAGAAAAGGCTGAGTCGATCACGATTTCATCAACGACTTTATCTGCAATTTCATGACGCTCCGATGGCACATACCCTCTTCCAATCGCGACCTTGAGGTCAATCCGCTTTTTCATCGGTTGGGTGATTTTAAAGATGTGGTGGTCAGGGTTGACGATTTCAAAGTCAGACTCTCCCATGACATCCTTAAAGGTGATGTTGACTTGCCCTCCATTTTCATCAAGCATGGCTTGTGTGATTTCGAGGGTTTTTGAAATAAGCTTTGGGCCTCGGGTATCTCGGTTCTCTTCAAGGGGGAGCTTGCGGAGAAGGGCTCCTTTAAAGTTGAGGATGATATGGGTCATATCCTCAACAATTCCCTCAACGGCTGTGTATTCGTGGGGAACTCCTTCGATCTTGACGGAGATAATAGAGGGGGCCTCTAAAGAGGTGAGCATCACACGTCTTAAACTGTTTCCAACAGTGTGTCCAAATCCCCTTTCAAAAGGCTCTGCAATAAAGCGAGAGTAGGTATCTGATTTACTCGCTTCTTCAATTTTGATATTCGTCGGCAGTTCAAATTTGCCATACTTAACTGTCATAGATTTCCTCTCTCCTTATACACGACGTCTTTTTCTAGGGCGACAACCATTGTGGGGGATGGGAGTCTTATCTTTAATCAGGGTAATGATGAGTCCGGCGCTTTGAAGGCCACGTACTGCAGATTCTCTTCCTGCTCCGGGCCCTTTTAGGCAGACTTCAACTTCTTTCATTCCATGGGTCATCGCAATCTTCCCCGCATCTTGCGCCGCAACAGAGGCTGCAAATGCAGATGATTTTCTAGATCCTGTAAAATTGGTTTTCCCAGCGCTTGCCCATGCAATGACATTGCCTGAAGGATCGGTAATTGAAACGATCGTATTGTTGAACGTTGCTTTAACGTGGGCGATTCCACTTGGGATTGTTCTTGAGACTTTTTTCTTGGTACGCGTCGGGGCCTTTTTGACCATCGGTGTCTTTTTAGTCGCTTTATCTTGTTTAGCCAATTGATACTCCTAACATTAAACGGCTTTTTTCTTGCCAGCTACAGTTTTCTTTTTCCCTTTCCGGGTCCGGGCGTTAGTACGGGTTCTTTGTCCTCGGGTAGGGAGGCCTGAACGGTGTCTCATTCCACGGTAAGCGTTGATACTGATCAATCGCTTGATATTATTTTGTACTTGTCGCCTCAAGTCTCCTTCTACAACATATTCAGAGGTTAAGATCGCATTGAGCTTTGAAACTTCTTCATCGGTCAGGTTGTGAGCGCGCATATTCGCGTCTAATCCAAGCTTTTGGATCACTTCTTTTGAAACAGCATTTCCAATTCCATAGATGTAGGTCAAGCTGATCACAAGACGCTTATTACCCGGAATATCGATTCCAATCACACGGGGCATAGGTTAAAATCCTTCTTTAATACTTCATTTGTAGGCACAATGTTAGCAGAAACTCTTAAAGAGTTCAACACTTATATTCTACCTGAAATTCTTCCTTTCTTCATAAAGCCGTCATACCGCTTCATCAGTAGATGAGATTCGATCTGCTTCGTCGTGTCGAGGATCACCCCTACGAGGATGAGGAGGGAGGTTCCGCCGAAGAAGTAGCTGATCGAAGGATCTACATTTAAAATTTTACCTACCAAGGTGGGTAAGATGGCGATGAGAGCGAGAAAAATGGCGCCGGCAAGGGTAATCCGGTTCATGGTCGATTCTAAAAATTCTTGTGTGGGGCGACCTTGACGCACTCCAGGGATGAAGGCTCCATTTTTCTTCATATCGGAGGCTATTTGCTCCGGATGAAACTGTGTTGCTGTCCAAAAGTAGGTGAAAAAGAGGATGAGGAGGACAAATATTGTGGTATATACCCAGCTTCCGGGAGAGAGCCACCCCACAACGGAGGCAAGCCAGGTCCCTTTGCTTAAAAACTGGGCGATGGTTGCAGGAAACATCAAAAGGGAGGAGGCAAAGATGACGGGAATGACTCCTGCATAGTTAATTTTCAGTGGAATATGGGAGGTTCCACCTTGACTTTCTCTTCTCCCCACAACGCGCCTTGCGTATTGAAGGGGGATCTTTCGGGTTCCTTGAATGATCAAAATGGTTCCTAAAATGATCATGACAAAGACAATCGAAAGAACGACGATCGAGGAAAAGGTCATCTGCCCTGGCTCTTGAGAGTCTAGGTTAAGCTGCCTGATAATGGTTCCAAGGGTGCGTGGAAGGGAGGAAAGGATTCCAATCGAGATAATAAGGCTGATTCCGTTTCCTATTCCTCGTTCGGTAATTTGTTCTCCAATCCACATCAAAAAGAGGGTTCCTGTGCTCATCGCTGCCATAACGGTCAGGTAAAAAAGCCAGGGGAACCCCATGATCTGGGCACTTAGCATTTGAGGAACGATGATTCCTGGATGGGAAGCGTTGAGGCTAAAGGCATATTTAGCAAGAAGGGCTGACTGAAAAAGGGCTAATACAATGGTCATCATCCGGATCCCTTTTCCCATTTTCCGCTTTCCTGCTTCTCCGTTTTCTCGCATATCCCTTTGAAGGGAAGGGACCACAGCAACGAGGATCTGCATGATGATTGATGCGGAAATATAGGGCATCACCCCAAGGGCAATCACTGTCATCTGGGCAAAGGCGCCCCCTGAAAAGATGTCGACGAGCTGGAAGAGGTTTTGGCTTCCTCCTGTTAGCTGCCGGAAGACTTGGAAAACCTCATCTCCATTGATTCCAGGGACAGGGATATAAGCTCCAATACGGCACACTAAAAGCATTAAGAGCGTGAAGACAATTTTTGTCTTGACTTCTTCGATAGAAAAGATCTTTCTGAATGCTTGAAGCATATTGGCCTAACTTAAATGCGCTTAAATTCGATCCCTTGCTTTTCAAGCTTGACGATCGCGTTTTTGGAATACTTGTTTGCTTCAATCACCACTTTTTTGGTGAGCTCGCCATTTCCGAGAACTTTAAAGCCCCCTTTCATCCGCCGCATGGGGAATCCCTTCTCCATGAGGGTTTCTTTGTTGACGACTTCACCGTCTTCGAAGTAAGCATCGATCCGGTCTAGATTGATCGAGAAAATGGGCGTTGCAAACTGCTTGTTGGAAAAGCCTCGGTGAGGAAGCTTTTGGAAGAGAGGAAGTTGTCCTCCTTCTTTTCCGCCACGTCTTTTATAACCAGAACGAGACTTGTCTCCTTTATGGCCACGGCAAGAGGTCTTTCCCATTTTAGAGCCGGGGCCTCTACCTACACGTTTTCTTCGCTTTGGTTTGCGGTGTGTATCTTTTAGCTGTGATAGTTTCATACGGCAGCTCCTCTTGCTTCGAGTGTCTCTTGTCTGTTTCTCAGCTCACCAAGGGCTTTGAATGTAGCATGGACTTGGTTCAGCGGGTTGTTACATCCTAAGCTTTTTCCAATCACATCTTTAATACCGCTGACTTCAAGAACAGCGCGCATTTTAGATCCTGCAATAATTCCTGTTCCTGGCTTTGCGGGTTTTAAGAGGATCTTGGCTCCATCTTTGTCGCTAATGATTTCATGAGGGATCGAGGTTCCTTCGAGCTCAAAGGTGAGGATGTTTTTGCGGGCTGCTTCGCCCCCTTTGCGGATCGCATCGGCCACCTCATTGGCTTTGGCAAAGCCTACCCCTACACGCCCATTTCCATCTCCAACAATAACGAGAGCGGAAAAGCTAAATTTGCGTCCCCCTTTCACTACTTTAGAGCAACGGTTGATGTAGAGAACTTTCTCTTCAAATTCGCTGTTGAAATCTTCTTCTCTTTTGCCTTTCTTCGCCATGAGTGTTCCTAAAATTTTATTCCTTTTTCCCGAGCGCCATTTGCAAGCTCAGCGATGATTCCATGATATTTAAATCGGCCACGATCAAAGACCACTCGGTCGATGTTTTTTCCTTTAGCAAGCTCTCCGATCTTCTCGCCAACAAGACGGGCTGTTTCTTTGGACTTTTTCTTTCCCTTGAGCTCTTTTGCTAGTGTACTGTAGCTAGCAAGGGTGATTCCTTTCTCATCGTCAATCAGTTGAACGCCAATGTGAGTAAGCGTTTTTGAAACGGAGAGACGGGGACGCTCTGCAGTGCCGCGCAATTTTTTGCGAATGCGAAGGGCCCGTTTTTTTCGGATGGTGGTTCGCTTTTTTAAGTTTAAATGCATTTTTTAGCTCCCTTTAGCCGATTTACCGGCTTTCTTGCGGACATATTCATCAACGTAGCGCACCCCTTTTCCTTTGTAAGGCTCAGGAGGGCGTAAAGCACGTACGTTCGCTGCAAACTGACCGACAACTTGTTTGTTTGGTCCAGTCACTTTGATGAGTGTGTTTTTTTCAACGGTCACTTGGAGATCAGCAGGAATGGCCACCTGTGAAGGGTGGGAAAAACCGAGCTGAAGATCAAGGACATTTCCTTTGACCGCCGCACGATATCCTACCCCAATGAGGCTCAGCTGCTTTTCAAAGCCGGCGCTGACCCCCACAACAGCATTGTTAATCAGTGAGCGGTGGAGTCCATAATGGGGCTTTTCTAGACCTGCTTTTTCATCAAATAGGACATGAACTTGGTCTTCTTCCACTTTGACAGAAATCCCTAGGGGAAATTCATGCTTCAGGGTTCCTTTTGGACCTTTGACTTCAATGGCCTCTTTTGAAACCTTAACTTCTACTCCTTTTGGGAGGGGAATGGGTGCTTTACCTAATCGTGACATTTTTCGTTATTTCCTAATTTTTACCAAACTAAGCAGAGAAGCTCTCCACCTACTTTCATCTCTCGAGCTTTTTCCCCTTCTAAAACTCCTGAGGGAGTAGAAAGGATTGCAATTCCAAGTCCGCTAAAGACTTTTGGGATGTCTTGGTAGCCGACATATTTTCTTAAGCCAGGCTTAGAGACACGCTTGAGTCCATGGATAATGCTGTTTGTTGATCCTTTTCGGTACTTCAAGAAGACTCGGATCTGATGTTTTTTTTCATTGATCAGAAGTTGATTCACATATCCTTTTTCTTTAAGGACATCGATCACTGATTGGTTCAACTTGCTAAAGCAAACATCGACATATTTATGCTTTGCATCTTTTGCATTGCGAATTCGGGTCAATAAGTCTGCGACTGTATCGGTAATTGCCATCATATCCTCTTAATTTTCTTTTCTGTAGGGAAGTCCTAGCTGGGTGAGCAGCTCTAGACAGTCCTCTTCTTCTGTTGCCGTTGTGACAAAGGTGATGTTCATCCCTTGGTCCCGTTTCACTTCATCAAGGTTGAGCTCTGGAAACATTTGTTGGTCTGTTAATCCTAGGGAGTAACTTCCTCTACTATCTCCTTTCTTATTGAAACCTCGAAAGTCCCGAATGCGGGGACAAACGATGTTGCAAAAGCGGTCAAAAAATTCATACATCCGCTTTCCTCTTAGGGTGACCTTGACCCCAATGGCCTGTCCTTCTCGAAGCTTGAAGTTTGCCACCGACCTTTTCGCGATTGTAACAATAGGCTTCTGACCAGAGATCAGGGTAAGCTCTTTGACACAATCTTGCAAGACATTTTTGTCTTTGATCGCTTCGGCAACTCCCATGCTGATAACAATTTTCTTAAGCTCTGGAATCTTTGTCGGGTTTGTGTAAGAGAACTTCTCTTTGAGGGCCTCTTTAATTTCTTCTTGGTATCTCTTCTTTAATCTTGACATGGTTTACGCTTTCACCGGTTTTTTTAGGGTTCGATAACTGACTTCTTTACCGTTATCGAGATAAACAAGCTCTTTAGATCCATCTTTGCCAATCTTCACGTTGAGCTTAATCTTTTTTCCTTCGCCATCACAAAGGGCCACGTTGGAGATGTGGATGGGCTTTTCTAAGCTGACGATTTCAGACTTTTGCCCTTGCTGGCGTGCTTTCATATGTCTTTTTCGGACATTGATCCCTTGCACAAGGATCCGAGAATCTTTCTTGGCGATGACCTCACCTGCCTTCCCTCGGTCGTTTCCGCTGATAACGAGGACTTTATCACCTTTCTTAATCCATTTTTGTTTCATGATTCGCTCTTTCCTCTTTAAATCACTTCGGGGGCCAGTGAGCCAATTTTAATAAACCCTTTTTCGCGTACTTCTCGGGCAACAGAGCCAAAGATACGGGTCCCTTTAGGGTTTTTCTTATCGTCTATAATGACACAACTGTTGTCATAAAACTTTAGCATCGAGCCATCTTTTCGACGGATGTAGTTTTTTGTTCTAACGATGACCGCTTTGACAACATCCCCTTTTTTCACATTTCCTTTGGGATCTGCCGCTTTCACCGAACAGACAACAATATCACCGACTCCAGCATAACGCCGTCTTGTTCCGCCAAGGACTTTAAAGCACTTGACCCGCTTGGCTCCGCTGTTATCTGCTACTTCTAGTTCTGTTTCTTGTTGAATCATTCTTCTCTTACCTGTTTTTATGAAAGCACATCAATGATTATCCACCGCTTTAACTTTGAAAGGGGGCGGGTTTCCTGAATGCGGACTTTTTGACCCACTTTGAGCTCTCCTTTCTCGTTATGCGCATAATATTTCTTTCCTCGCTTGATCACTTTCTTATAGCGAGGATGGAGGATCGTTCTCTCAACATTGACCACTGCGGTCTTGTCCATTTTTGCTGAGACAACCGTTCCTTCTCTAACTTTTTTTCTTCCTTGAGCTTCCATGATCTATCCGTTTTTCTTTTGACGCAAAACAGTAAGGATTCGCGCCCGATCTTTTTTCTTTTCTTTTAATTCGTGGGGTTTTTCTAGCTTTCTAGAAACCCGGAGCTCACTGGTGAGCTCGAAAATGTCGCGGCAAGTGTCTTCGTACTTCGCCTCAAGCTCTTCGATCGATTGATTTACTAACTCTTCTGCTTTTACCACTTGTCTTTCTCCTTAAACTCTTTCTAGCCGTTTTACAAAACGTGTGCGGTAGGGAAGCTTTGCTGCCGCTTTTGCAAGGGCTTCTCTGGCTTCATCTTCGGATACATTCGCAACTTCAAATAAAATCCTTCCAGGGCGGGCAACGGCGACCCAGTGGTCTGTCCCCCCTTTTCCTTTACCCATTCGGGTTTCGGCTGGTTTTTTTGTGATCGGCTTATCGGGGAAAATCCGAATCCACACTTTTCCTCTACGACTAAAGGTTCGGTTAACGGCTACACGGCAAGCTTCGATCTGCTGGTTCGTAATCCGGCCTCGGTCAAGGATCTGCATTCCGTAGTCGCCAAATTCAATGAACTGTCCAGAGCCAGCTTTTCCGCTCATTGAACCTTTCTGTTGCTTACGGTATTTCGGCCGTCCGGGCATTTGTTTCATTTCAAATTTCTCCTAATTCCTATCCGTTTTGCTGACCTTTATTAATCCAAACTTTGACTCCAATAGAGCCGTAGGTTGTCTCAGAGCGTGCTGTGGCATATTGGATGTTGGCACGCATGGTTTGGAGAGGAATCTGCCCTTCCTTGTACCACTCGGTCCGTGCAATTTCTGCGCCACCAATCCGTCCTGAAATCTGAACTTTAATTCCTGCAGCCCCTGCGTCCATCGACGCTTGGATCGCTTTTTTCAAGACGCGTCTAAAGGCCATCCGTCTTTTGAGTTGTTGGGCAATGGCTTCTGCAACTAACTTGGCGTCGAGGTCAGGACGTTTGATTTCTGCGACTTCGATCCAAATGTCTTTGTTAGTAAGTTTCTTAAGATCTTGCTTCATCGCATCGATCTCTGCCCCTTTCTTTCCAATAACAAGACCTGGGCGAGCGGTGTGCAATGTCACTTCAATTTTTTCACTCATTCGTTTGATGACGATCTCTGCTGTTCCGACGCAACAAGGTTTTTTCATTAAAAATTCGCGGATCTTTTTGTCTTCAGCAATGAAGTTTCCACACTCTTGTTTGTTTGCAAACCATACTGACTTCCAATCTTTATTCAGGATTAGTCTAAACCCTGTTGGTGATGTTTTTTGTCCCATAATGCTTAACCTTCCGTTCCAACAATGATTGTAAAGTGACTCATCCGCTTTAAGATGGGTACTTTTCCACCACGGCTTTTCGATTTTGCTCGCTTTAAAGTCGGCCCTACATCTACACGCACTTCTTTAACCTTGAGATCTCTGCGCTGAACGCTATGAAGCGTCTCGGCGTTGGCAATGGCGCTATCGAGGGTCTTCTTTAAAAGGCGTCCTCCCTTGAGGTTGCAATAGAGGAGCTGAAGGAGCGCCTCTTCAACACCTTTGCCTCGAATCAGGTCGGCTGCAAGGCGTGCTTTCCTTGGGCTGATGCGGACATATTTCGTTTTAGCTATCGCTTCTTGCATTGTCTCACTTTCCTTTACTTCTTAACCGGGTGGGTTTTAAAGAGTCTTGTGGGAGAAAATTCTCCTAACCGGTGACCCACCATATTCTCAGACACAAAGACTGAGATAAATTTTTTTCCATTGTGGACGTCAAACGTATGACCGATCATCTCAGGGACGATCATGGAACGTCTCGACCACGTCTTAATTGCTTTTTTAGTCCCCTCTGCAGGTTGCTTGAGGACTTTTTTGATTAGGTGGTGATCCACAAAGGGACCTTTTCTTAAGCTTCTACCCATTTATTTCTTCCTTCGGTCTTTCACAATCAGCTTCTTCGATTTTTTCTTCGAACGGGTGCGGAGCCCTTTTGTCTGCATTCCCCATGGTGTCTGGGGGATATAACCGTTATGACGCCCTTCACCACCTCCATGGGGGTGATCAACGGGGTTCATTGCCGTTCCTCGCACTGTCGGACGGAAACCTTTCCAACGGGTTCTTCCCGCTTTTCCTTCAACACGAAGCGCTCTTTCTGCATTGGAGACCACTCCAAAGGTGGCGCGGCAAGTCTCTCGAACCATGCGCACTTCTCCAGAAGGCATCTTCAATGTGGCATAACCTCCACTACGAGCCATGAGCTGCGCTGAAAGGCCTGCTGAACGGACAAGTTTTCCACCTCGCCCTGGATACATTTCAATATTGTGAATGGTCGAACCAAGGGGCATATCTTTAAGTTGCATCGCGCATCCCGGTTTGAAAGGGGCTTTTTCTCCTGACATGAGGAGATCGCCTTCCTTGAGCCCTTCAGCAGCAATGATGTAACGCTTTTCCCCATCGCGGTAGTTTAAAAGAGCGATGTGGGCAGACCGGTTTGGATCATACTCAACAGAGGCAACCTTTGCTTCGATCCCATCTTTATCTCTTTTGAAGTCAATCAGGCGGTAAAAGCGCTTGTGTCCTCCACCTCTATGGCGACAAGTAATGTGACCATGGTGGTTTCTTCCGTTAGTCCGTCTTTTTGGAGCCAAAAGAGACTTTGTCGGTTTTACAGTTGCTCGCTTCCCCTTCACACGGGTTAGCTGACCGAAGCTAGGAAGAACTAGCTTTCTTTGTCCGGGTGTTGTCGGTCGAAATTTCTTAACCATTATCGCTCCTAAACCGCTTCATCAATCGTATCCCCAGCTTCTAGGGTAACGATTGCCTTTTTAAATCCTGCGCGAAAGCCTCTAAAGCCACGAACACGTCGCTTCTTGGGTTTCATGCTGATGGTATTGACTGCTTTTACTTTAATCTTTTTCTCAACGTAAATCGTCTCGACAGCTTGTGCGATCTCGTTTTTATTCGCATTTTTGTCGACGATAAAGACATACTTGGGGCTTGTGCACTTGGCAACACATCGGTTGCTATTGGCATGTTGAAGCCCTTCAAGAACGGTTGTCTTTTCGGTCACATGACGGGATTTGATCACATGGTAAGGGTTTCGCTCTTTCATGAGGCTATCCGTAAATTATAATATTCTTGATTTTCGATTGATCTTTTAGTGCATTTTTGGAAACTGATTCGAGGACATTGTCCAAGAGACAAGGCCGAAGAATCTGTCTTCAAAAAGGTGCAAAAAGCACGAAAAGAAAGGGTATTTGAGTTTGCGGATTGGCTCATAACTTACCTCCCATCGCGCTAAGTAGTTTTTCTTGTGCTGTATCGATAACAACCACTTCCTGAGTTCTCATCAGGTCATATCCACTGATATTTTCGATCGGAAGGAATCTTGCTCCAGGGATGTTGCGCATGCTGAGGTAAAAATTGACACGCTGTCTCTTGGTTTTTTCTCCCTGATCGCAGAGGAAGAGAACTTTTTTACTCTTAAGCCCTGCCGCATCGAGGAACTTACAGACCGACTTGGTCTTCGGCTCTTTAAGGGCTTTTAGCTTTAAGAGACGGATATTTCCTTCGGTCACTTTTTGGGCTAATAGATAGTGGATGGCTGCCCGTCTTTCTTTTTTGTTAATACGGACATGTTGGTCAAACTTTGGCTTAGGACCAAAGACAATGGCCCCTTTTCGATATTGCGCGGTTTTGATACATCCCTGACGGGCACGCCCTGTCCCTTTCTGGGGGTGGGGCTTGCTGTTGGAAAGGGCGATCTCAGAGCGTCCTTTTGTGTTGGCGCTCCACTGCCGTGCATTTTTTCTAAGGGCAACGATGTAATCTTTGATCAGCTGCTGGTTGACTGAAACATCGAGAAGCTTCTCATCGACGGAGACCTCCTCGACCTCTTTTCCATCTAAATCATATTTCTTCAGTTTCGCCACTATCTTATCCTACCTTTTGAAATTTTGTTTTCTTTACCGATTTCCGGATATAAATCAGGCTGTTCTTCGGCCCTGGAACGGCCCCTTTTACAAGGATCACCTGCTTATCAGCATCAACCCGAATGACCCGAAGGTTTTCTGCTGTCACTTTTTGGGCTCCCATCTGACCTGCTTTTCTGATGCCTGGCATGTTGCGACCGGGTGTACTACACATCCCTGTCGATCCTGCTGTTCGGTTAAAGCCCGATCCGTGAGATCCTGGCCCTCCCCCGAAACCATGCCTTTTGACAACCCCTTGGAATCCTTTTCCTTTTGAGGTTCCGCAGACATCGACAAATTCGGTGTCAGCAAAGTAGTCAACGCCAATCTCTTGGCCGAGTTGGTACCCTTCGGTATTTTCAATGCGGGATTCTAAAAGGTGGCGGCGTGGCTCCACTTTTGCGCGAGCAAAGTGGCCAACGAGAGGCTTAGAAAGATTTTTTTTCTTAGTCTCGGGAACTTTGACTGCTCCTAGCTGAACGGCTTTGTAGCCATCTTTGTCCTCATTCTTCACTTGAACGATGACATTGGGTTCGGCAGCAATCACCGTACAGACAACGAGATTTCCACTCTCATCATAGATACGGGTCATTCCTCTTTTCTTGCCCATGAGCTTTAGTGACATAGTCTTTCCTTTTTGAGACCCCCATCATAACTGTTTTGAGGCCATCTTTTTTTGCTTTACGCTTTGGAATCCGATCTTTTCTCTTCCCCTATAGCTTGAGGCTATGGGGTCATCGAAAATCCAAATTCCAAAACAAAACCCCTAAAAACCTGGCTATCAAGCCAGTTGCATAGGGATCTTCTTTACACTATTAAGCGAGTAACGGAGTCATCGAAATCGATACCACGCTACTTATGGTTAAAGAGCCAATTGCAAAATTACTGATCAGTCGACTTTTGGAAGGTTTTTGCAAATTTCGCCGTTTGAGCCAAACTCACATACCCTTCAGGGTAGGGTTTTTGGTTCAAGCGGCAAAATTTGTGAAAAGAACCGAAAAGCGATCATCAGTAATTTTGCAATTGGCTCTAAAGCATAAAGAATATCAAACCGCGTTATTCTTTACAACCACTAACCCATCTTTTTCTACTTTCAAAAAAATGTTCCACAGCGGGATCGATCTTCTCTTCATTGAGAAATTGGATCAAAACAAGGGAGATAAGGACCGAAAAAAAAATGATTAAAGCGATCCGCTCACTCAAAAAAAGGGTGGGACGCGATGTTAATAAATTTCTGTCGATGGTCCAAAACCTCTTTCTTTATACCCTCTACTGATCAGCCCAAAACAAAAACTGGTTGTATGGAGAAATTTGAGATAGGTTTGGGGGTAAGAAATCGATGAAACATGGGAGATGAAGTGGAGAGTGACCCAAGCGAGGTATGCCGAGTGGGAAATGAGCTCCATTTTGAGCTGTTTGTATTGTCTCTCTTCCCCTACTTTGGGGTCCAATTTAATCGCTCTTCGGTAAGCAAAAAATATCCGTCCCTCCTGGTAAAGGGCTTGCTCATAAAGGATCATCCGACTGATGTAACAAATTCCTTGAACCCAAGACCCCCCCTTTTTTCCTATTTTAATCCACCTCTTTTCGCAAAGCCAGAGGAGGATTTCTGCGCTGTTTGCGATGATCGAAAGGATTTGATAGCAATCCTCTGAGGAAAGTTCAAATGTTCTTTTTTTCTTAAAATTGTGGTAGACCCTCCGGACCTCTAAAAAGAGATAGGGAAGACGCATGAGGCTAATCAGCTCGTCAATAAAGGTAAAAAGGGAAGAGCGTCCCCTTTTTCTTGTTTCATTGGGACTATGGGAGGAGGAAAGGTAGGTTTGATGAAAAAGATCACTTGAAACAGAGAGGGGAAGCGGGGCTTTTATTAACATATACGCATGCCTATGGCTAAAAAAAGCCCCTTCTTATGAAGGGGCTTTTTCGCTTAACGACGGGTTATGCCACTTTGGCTGTCCACGCTTTATGCAGACTGTTTCTCTCATTTACTGTCCATGCGGCACCTGCAAGAGCCAGCTTGAACCAAGGGGGAAGCATCTGTCCTTGCTGCTGTTTTATCGCAGGCCCTGCATAGGTCTCCATCATCGCTATGCTATTTGCAATGACAGCAAAAGTTCTAGCTGCAAGGGGCTGCGCTTGGTTTTGCACTTCCTCTAGCTTCTTGTCTTTGTTGGCATTGATAGCGTTTACTGCTATGACAATGTGGCCTGTCGCTGCAGATACAGACATGGCACCTTTTACGTAGCCAGCGTATCTCGCTAAACCCTTATAACCAGCGAGCTGTAAAACCCATTTTGCAACTCCAGCTGTATTGGCAACAAATTCGAACGTTGGAATCGCAACGACCTGGAGACTCTCAACTTTTTTGCTACTATCCCATTTGCCATAGGCTGCTACAACCCCTTTCTTCTCATCTTCCTCTGTCAGAGAGGTGACAACTTTTGGGATGTAGAATAAGGCATCGAAGTGTTTAGACATTCCAAGGGCCTTTCCAAAGGAAGAGTCATAGTATTCAACCAAGCCTGAAAAAACAAGCTTTGCTAGTCGGACAAAAGAGCGAGACCCTGGGAATACATTAAACACGTATTTTGCAAAAGGATGGTTAGATTTTTCCTTTTGCTTGGCTTCTTTATCTTTTTTAATAACCTCTCGGCAAGCAACATTTCGAACCAGATTTATAGCAAGGTGGGAAGCAAAAAGGGCGCCATAAATATTCACCGAGTGCTTATTGACAAATTTTATAGCATCACCACAGAGTCCTTCACAACTTTCCCAAGCTTTGAAAGCAGCGGCTAGAGATGCGATCTTCACAGCAATCATCAAGCCGTGCTCTAATTGGTTCACTGTAGCATTTATTGTATAAGCGGCTAACTCTTTTTGATCACTGTTCTTTAATCTTCCTGCTTGATCATTCTTTTGCTTCTGAAGTTCAGCGATGTCAAGACCCGCAGCGACCATTCCTGCAAAAGGGGCAACCCTTTTTGCAAGCGTGCAAGGGCTTGAACTCACAACACTCAAGGCTCGAAGTCCTTGATGAATCCCCACACCTAGTGCAAACAGCTTTGCAGCATGCCTTAAAGTTCGGTAAGAAATCCATCCCTTAGGCCCTACCCATGCATCTTGTCTTGGGAAATGTTTGCCTTTGGTATCAGCATTGTTGTTGTTTTCTTTTTTCCTTATAGTGTTGAGTATGGCCCAATCAGAGGCAAGCATATAAAGGGTAGATCCGGCTCCACCAATGCTTAAAAAGGTAAAGAAATGGGGAACCATTCCGCCAATTTTTTTTAGAGTGGGACACTCAAAAAATTTTGAGACTCCGAAATCTGCTGTATTTAGTATAGATACAGTGTTCGAGACACTTGAGAAGTAATTGAGAAAAGCCTTAGGTGCTCCTACCGTCATAATAATTTTCCTGGTTAAGGTTTTATCGTAAAAAGAGTCTAATTTTACAAAAACTTAAAAAAAGATCCAATGAAAAAATTATTTTTTGATATGAGGAGGTTGATTCAGCCCTCGAGCAAAGTCGCCAATGGGAAGTTTTTTCTTCCCTTCGAGCTGCACCTCTAAAAGGGAAAGAGCCCCTTCGCCGCAAGGGATGCTCCATTTTTCTTTTGAAAAAACTTCCTCTGTTTCGGCGCTAACCTCTGCTTTGAAAATTTTTAATCGCTTGGTCTGCCCATCGATCTCCACCTCACACCAAGCACCCGGACGGGGGCTAAAGGCGCGGATTTGGTTGTGGAGGGTTTCGGCAGGCTTACCCCAGTCAATAGCCGCCATGTCGGGGGTGATTTTTTGAACGTAGGTGGCTCCTCTAGGGTCTTGCTCTACTTTTTGTTTAGGGTAGGTTTTAATCACCCGCAAAAGGGTTTTTCCTCCTAGATCGCAAAGGGCTTCTTCAAGCTCGCCACTGTTCATCTCTTTCGGGATGGGGATTTTTTCTTGGGCAAGCATAGGCCCTGCATCCATTTTGAGAACCATTTCGATGATGGTCACTCCTGTCTGTTTGGCTCCATCAAGAAGGGCAAATTGAATGGGGGCTGCTCCCCGATATTTGGGGAGGAGGGAGGCGTGGAGGTTGATGCACCCTCGCTTGGGAAGATCGAGAAGGGGCTGTTTCATGATCTCCCCATAAGCAACAACAACGAAAAGATCGGCGCCATAGCGGGCTATCTCTTCTTCAAAGGAAGTGGTTGAGGCTTTGTCGGGCTGATAGAGGGGAATGGTGGGATATTTTTCGGTTGCTAGCTGCTTAACGGCGGAAAAGGCGGGCTTGCCCGAACGGCCACGGGGTTTGTCGGGCTTGGTCACAATGGCTAAAACTTCGACCCCACTTTGTATTAAAAAGTCTAAGACAACAGATGCAAAAGTTGGGGTTCCAAAGTAGATGATTTTCATTCTTCTAGAAGGTCTTTAAGGGCGGGAAGCTCACTTGCTTGTTCGACAGGTTGAAGACCGATTAGACCTCTCTTTGAGGTTCTGACAAAGTCAATCCAGTGTCTGATCACAGGGCTATCTTCTACCTCTTTTTCAACACGGTCGGTCGCCTCTTTCAGCTGCATCCCTGAACGATAGGTGAGCTTAAAGGCGTGGGTCAGCGCTTTTCGCAGCTCGAGATTAAAGTTGTGTCGCTTTAGCCCAATGAGGTTTAACCCTGCCATCCGGTAAGGGATCCCTGCTCCTAGTGTATAGGGGGGAATGTCGTGGGCAATCCGGCTTAAGCCTCCAACCATCGCATGGGCGCCCACTCGGACAAATTGATGAATCGGAGTCATCCCTCCAATGTTGACATAGTCTTCAATCTCCACATGGCCGGCAAGCATCGCTCCATTGGCCATAATGACATGGTTGCCTACCTTACAGTGATGGGCAATGTGGCAGTAAGCCATGATCAAACACCCCTCTCCTACCTCAACGGTCGACCCTTCACCACAGGATGCGTTGATCGTGACAAACTCGCGGATCTCACAGTTTTTTCCAATCTTGACGTAGGTCTTTTCCCCTTGAAATTTCTTTGCTTGGGTCTTCGTTCCAATACTCGCGGAAGGATAGATAACAGTCCCCTCTCCAATGGTGGTGTACCCATCGATATAGGCATGAGACTTAATGGTCACTCCATCACCTAAGGTGACGTTTTCTTTAACAATCGCGTAAGGCTCGACCGTCACATTTTGGCCGAGCTTCGCCCCTTCTTCGATAATCGCTGTGGGATGGATGTTAGACATGGTGCACATTTCCTAAATCTGTTCAAAACTTGTGAGGGCAAAGCCAATCACCGCTTCTGTAGCAAGCTCTCCATTAACCATCGCTTTTGCCTCTACCTTTCCCCCCTTCGAGCTTAGGTGCAATCCATGGACATGCATCATAATCACATCTCCAGGAAGAGCGGGGCGACGAAACTTGACATTGTTCACGCTCAAAAGAACGGCCGTTTTTTCTTTAAACCCTTTTTCATGGATGAGGATTCCCCCTGTTTGCGCTAAGGCTTCTAGAATGAGAACCCCTGGCATGATTGGGGCTTGGGGAAAGTGACCTTGAAAAAATTCTTCGTTCATTGTGACACATTTAGTCGCCACAATATTATTATTTTCTAGATCGAGCTCAACCACCCGGTCGACTAGCAAAAAAGGGTACCGGTGAGGGAGGATGTCTCGAATTTGTTTGATATTAAGGACAACCTTATCAGACATTTACATGGGTCTCCATCTTGAAACTATTAACAAGCTCTTTTGCAAAAGAGGTGTTTGAAAAGTGGCCTGAACGGATGGCAATCACATGGGCAATAAACGACTGCCCAACAAGAGCAAGATCTCCAATAAGGTCGAGGATTTTATGGCGGACCATCTCATTTTCATACCGCACCCCCTCAGGGTTTAAAACAGAATCCCCTTTAATAATGACAGCATTATCAAGGCGTCCCCCTTTAATATTCCCCTTTTCAATCAAAGGGACAACCTCTTCATAAAGGGAAAAGGTACGGGCAGAAGCAATCTCTTCTTTGTAAGTTTCTTCATCAACATGGACGGTAAAAAATTGAGATTTGAGAAGTTCACTATTGGGATAATTTAAGGTGTAGCTAATGCGGAATTCTTCTGAAGGAAGGGCAACGAGATGGACATCCCCTTTTGACCAAAATATGGGGGTCTCTAGGTGATGAATCTTCTTGGTTTTACTTTGAGAAACAATCCCTGCTTTTTCGATGAGCTCAACAAAGGGGAGGGCGCTCCCATCACAACTCGGAATTTCTGGCCCTTCAATTTCAATAATGAGATTATCGATGTCATGCGCTTTGAGCGCAGAAAGGATGTGCTCGACGGTTTGCACTTTAAAGTTATCTGTTCCTAAAATGGTGCAGCGAGGCGTTTCCTGAACATATTCAGCAAGGGCCGGAAGGGTTGGCTTGTTGGGAAGATCCATCCGTTGAAAGACAATACCTGTCCCTTCCGGAGCAGGACGGAGCTTAATTTCTGATTTCATCCCGGTAAAAAGGCCCATTCCAGAGAGGGATACAGAGTTTTTTAGTGACCTTTGGTGTTTTCTTGAGGTCGAAAATTTATCGGTATGAGACATGTAAACCTAGCTTAAGATAAAATTACTTCCCTTTAGCTTAAACCAGATTCCCGATTTTGAGCAAGTCTTAAAAACAGGAGGCATCCAAGAGAGATAAAGACGATAAAGGCATCTCCCCAAAAAGTATAAAGGGTGGAAAAGGAGTAGAGGTCAATAGGAACGAAAAGGGCTCCCCGTTCGAATTCAAATTTCCCTTCCCCGTTTTCAAAGCGGGCTGTCGTTCTTCCTAAACTATCGACACCTGCTGTAATCCCTGTATTGCAAGCGCGGACAAGGGGAACGCCATTTTCAACGGCCCGCACCCTTCCGTGGATAAAGTGTTGCTGCGGAAGGCGGGAAGCGGGATACCACCCATCGTTGGTCACATTGACAAAGAGCTTTGCTCCTTGTTTTCTCCCCTCCCGCATGATGTGGGGAAAACACTCTTCGTAGCAAACCGACAAGCTCATCAGCTCTTTTCCCTCGGCAAGCTTTACCTCCTTTCCATGGGTGAAAAAGTTGGAAATCCCATACCGCGCCACCAAAGGTCTTAAAAAGTTAAAGGGGAGGTATTCAGCGAGGGGAAGGAGAACTCTTTTGTCGTAACGGGTTACCTTCTCTTTATTTGGAGTGAAATGGAAGGCAGCATTGTAGCTTTCTCCTCCTTGAGTTGCGTCTAGTCCAATCACCACCTCAGCTCCATAGAAATTGGCAATCGCCTGGGTCCAGAAAGCATTGCTCACATACCACTTTCCTTCCATTTCCTCTGCAAGAGGCTCCTTAAGAAGGGGTGGCAAATCACCAAGCTCTTTTTTCACGAACGCTTTCATCTCCTCAAAAGGGTAGACTGGCGTATGAGAACTAAAGGGAAGGGCATACTCAGGAAGCACAATCAGGTCGAGGTCTTTGGCGCGATGCTCTTCAAGATAGGTAAAAATGGCATTCCACTGCAAATAGGGGTGAACTTTCCCCTTTTCATCGGGAAGAAGGGCTGTTTGGACCAGGGCAACATTGTATGAGGTATCCCCTTTCCTTCCCTCATGAAACTGGAGATGGCCAAAACCAAAAAGATAGGGAAGGAGGAGGCATCCCCCATATAGAGAAATGGCTCGTTTTTTGGGCATCACCATCACATTATAAGCGAGTAAATTGACCACCATCACAATGAAGGAAAGGCCAAACACCCCGACTACCGAAGCGAGCTGCGTAGAGATCGGAAAGCCTGTAAGGGCTAGGCCCACAGGATTCCATGCAAAGCCACACAGAATGAAAAGACGGCTCCACTCTAAGAGAGTCCAAAGGGCAGCAATCCCCAAAATCGCTCTAAACCGGAGGGGGCCTTTCTTGGGAAAAAAGAGGGCAAGGATTCCAAACTCCGCCCCTAACCAAAGGGCAATCCCTCCATAGACGAAGAAGATGTAAGTCCCTTGGTAGGCAGGGGTCGCAAGCCAAGAAAGCTGAACGAGCTGGACAGCAAAAAACCATAAAGAGGCCCAGATGTAACGTCTTTGTTTTAAACGGGAAAGGCCAAGCCAAAAAAGAGCAAAGCCAACGCTACTCGCTAAAAGGGAGAAAAAGGGACTAATATGGGGCTGACCCCAAGCAACGAGGGCCCAGCTAAGGAGAAAGAAGAGGAAAGTCATTATCCCACTTCCCGTCTCTGCGTTGGACAAGCAGCGATATAAAGAAGGCCACCGATAAGGGCAAGGTTTAATAAGAATTTTGTAAACTCTCTATGGAGATCAGGCCCGATTTCAAACCAAAAGGCATGGTAAACAACCGTTGTGGGAATCAAAAACATGAGAAGGAGCAATGCTCCAAGACGGACCTTCACCCCTAAAAAGAGAAGGAGTCCTCCCACAACCTCTAAAAAGAGGGCCACTCCAAGGAGAATGGGGGCGCTAGAAACCAAGAAGCTATTGAGATCGCTCGAGGTGATCCCCCCTTCCAGGTGCATGTGCCACTTAGAAAAAACCATGACAAGGCTATCGACATTTTCCTGCCAGTTCATCAGTTTTCCAGCAGCAGCCACCAGGAAAATGATACTAATGAGTGCACGCGCAATAAATAAAATAATCTTTCGCATAACCCTAATTATCACAGATTAGGCAATTATATGCTAGTCTTCTAGAGACTTCACAAACAGCTGAATATAAATAGCTTTTTCAACACCTCTCACTGTCACTGCGAGGTTTTCGCAAAAACCTCGCAGTGACAATGAGAGGTTGAAACCTTGAGCAATCAGTGTTATCCTTCTTCCCATGAAAGAATTTAGGCGCTACCACCTATTAAAAATTTTAGAAGGGCAGGAAAAAAGCTCCCTTCCTCTCGATGCATTTTTAAGAGATTACTTTCGGGAAAACCGGGCTGTAGGCTCAAAGGATCGGCAGGAAATCTGCGAAACGCTCTATGGAATGATCCGCTGGAGAGGACTTATTGACGCCCACTGCGATAAGCCGATCCATTGGGAAGATCGCCTTGCAGCCTACCAAAAACTTCCGACGTACGATGTTTCTTCTCTTCCAAAACATGTTCAGGTGAGCTTTCCGAAATTTTTCTTTGAAAAACTTAAAAAATATTATGGCGAAGAGCGGGCGGTAGAACTCTGTTTAGCCTCCAATGAAAAGGCCCCTACAATGGTTCGGGTCAATGCCCTTAAGATCACCCGTGAAGAACTCCTTAAGAAGTGGGAAAAGGAATATGCCGTTTCTCGCTGCATGCAAAGCCCTCATGGGATCATTTTTCATAAAAAAATTAACTTCTTTGCCCTTCCTGAGTTTAAAGAGGGACTGTTTGAAATCCAGGATGAAGGGAGTCAGCTCGTTGCCTCTCACATGGATGTAAAGCCAAACGATCATGTCCTCGATTACTGCGCTGGTTCAGGGGGGAAAACCCTCGCCTTTGCCCCTCAGATGAGGGGAAAGGGGCAGATCTACTTATATGACATCCGCCCCCACGCCCTTAAGGAAGCAAAAAAGCGGCTCAAGCGGGCTGGAATTCAAAATAGTCAAATCCTCGACCCTAAAAAATTAAACAAACGGGGACTGATCGGCCGGATGGACTGGCTCCTTCTCGATGTTCCCTGTTCGGGAACAGGGACTTTAAGGCGAAACCCCGATATGAAATGGAAACTCAAGCCTGAAATGATTGATCATTTGGTTAAAGAGCAGAGAAAAATTTTTGATGATGCTCTAAAATTTGTCCGTCCAGGAGGAAAAATTGTCTATGCCACTTGCAGCATTCTCCCCGAGGAAAATGAAGAGCAAGTCGATGACTTTATGAAACGGTATGGCTTAACACTTGCAGCATCTTCCTTCCAATCTTTCCCAAAAAATGGAGAGATGGATGGCTTTTTTTGTGCGATTTTGTCTAGAATGCAAAAATAACATAAGGATTGAGATGAAAGGACTATATATGTCAAAGCCTAAAATTTCTTCGATAAAATTGCGCTCAGATTTTTCGGACCTGCAAGGAGCGGAGATCGATGGAAGCTTAATAAAGCTTTCGAGATCGAGCCCGCAGCAGGGGCGGAAAAGATGGGTTAATTTTCCGAAGAAATTTTGGGCTTTGACATATGCTTCAATTTTTTTCTTTTCAACGCTTTTTCTTCCCCTGCTTGCAGAGGTAGGCGAGATAGAGATGGAAACCCCCTCTTTTATCGAATCTTCGACAGCTGCCAATAAAGAGCCCCGCCTGATCATTAATAACCGCCCCCTTGCTAAAGTGAATGGAAGGGTCATTTCCCTGTATGACGTGGTGAAAAAAATGGACCTTTTCCTCTACGACTACTACCCCAACCAAACCTTTCCAACGACCGACCGGTACCAGTACTACATGAGTCGGTGGCAACCCACCTTAGAAGAGATGATTGCCGATGAGCTTGTCTTAATGGATGCCGAACAAAAAGAGATTAAGGTGAGCGATGGAGAGGTGCGCGAAGAACTTGAAAAGCGGTTTGGCCCCAACATCATGTCTAACATAGATAAGGTCAACTTCCAATATGAAGAGGCGCGGGAAATGATCCGCAATGGAATTATCGTTGGACAGCTCATCGGAATGAAGGTCCACTCCAAAGCGTTTCAAACCGCCACGCCACAAGCCATTAAAGTTGCCTATGAAGAGTATGTTCAAGAGCATCCCCCTGAAGATGAGTGGACCTACCAAGTGCTTTCAATCCGCGGAAAAGATAAGGAGGTGTGCGCATCTCTCGCACAAAAAGCTTATGCTTTTCTCCATAATGAAGGAAAGTCTCTTGAAGACGTTGCCTCCACCCTTGAAGAGGAGGGGGTGACCATAGCCCTTTCTGATGACTACTCGGGACCCACACAAAAAATTTCAAGTGCTCACCTTCAGGCGATTCAAGAGCTGGATAAGGGGACCTATAGCGCCCCTGTTTCCCAGGTCAGCCGCTCTGATAATAGCATGGTCCAGCGGATCTTCTTTTTAAAGGATCAGGTGAAAAACCTTCCCGAAACCTTTGATAAGATGCATGACAAACTGAAGAATGAACTCCTCTTTAAAATCGCCGATAAGGAAAAAGAGGTCTACATCCACACCCTTAAAAAGCGGTTTGGCTACGATGTTCATAGCCCTAACTTTGAGCTTCCCGAAAATTATCGCCCTTTTGCGCTGTTGTAATGCCGCTTTACAAACCTTCAGAGCTGCATCAATTTCTTAAGGAGCTGGGGATTCACCCTAAAAAGGGGCTCTCCCAAAACTTTCTCATCGATGGAAATATCCTAAATAAACTGGTGGCAGCGGCTCAGCTTACTCCTGGAGAGCAGGTACTAGAAATTGGCCCAGGCCCGGGCGTTTTGACCGAAGCGCTTCTAGAGGCTGAAGCAAAAGTTATCGCGATCGAAAAAGATGAAAAGCTGGCCGAACACTTAAGACGATTTCAAAATGTTGAGATTATTGTCGATGACTTTCGCAATGTCTCTTTAAAGCATTTGCTTAAGGGAAAAACAAAAGTGATCGCAAATATTCCCTACAGCCTCACCGGGATCATCCTTCAGGAACTCCTTCCCAAAAGGGAGCTGATCACATCGATCCATCTCATGGTTCAAAAAGAGGTGGCTGAGCGGTGCACCGCAAAAAAAGGGACTAAAAACTATAGCTCCTTTACCCTCTTTACCGATTACCATGCAGACGCCAAGCTCCTCTTTACTGTCCCCCGCACTTGCTTTTATCCTAAGCCGAAGGTGGATTCTGCTATTTTGGAACTCAAGCTCAAACCTCCTCCAGTCAGCGCCCCTTATGAACCACTGTTTGAGCTGATTCGCGCTGCTTTCCAGCAAAGGCGAAAAATGCTCCGCGCTTCACTCAAGACATTCGCTTCTATAGAAGATGTCAATCCCGCTTTACATCAGATTGGGCATGCTGAGACCGCCCGCCCTCAAGAGCTTACCCTTCAGGATTTTTCTGACTTGTGGTTTGCACTCTCCAAAGGCCAAAAAACTTCTGCGCGATTAGAGAACTCAGGTTATTAGTCGAGTGGCGCAAGGGAACCTCCCCCTTGCGCCACTCGACTATTAACATACTTACAGATAATTGTCGCTCAACACAACTTCTAAGAAATATTTCTTGACATGGTCACTTGCTATTCCAGTGTTAACTAGAAATTCTTGCTCTTTTCTTGATAGGCCATTAAATCCTAATATTTGCTTTCTGCAGTGTTTTTTTGGTGCATCACATAAACACTTTATCCCCTCAGCATAGCTTAATGTTATCTCGTTTGCAGCATAATCAAATGTTAGTTCAATACCACCATTTCTTTCAATCTGATCTATTGAAATGTTTTTGTTACAGAACGCTATAACACTGTATGTCCCATCATTATTTTTATTCATGCGGAGAATGATAGGTGGAGAATGGTTGACCTGATTGCTAGATTGCATTGGAGTACATTTATGATTCAAAAATGCTATCAACCCTAAACTCTGAATATGATAGTTTGACTTATCATCCAAATAGTCAACCTGAATACTATACCGGTCTTGGAAAGTGCTTGGCCACCCTGTGCAAATGAAAATAATCTCACCCTTCTTTGCAGGAACCTCTAGTACTAGCTGATTTTGATCTTTTAGTAGATCTGATTTTTTCAAAGTCACACCATTCTTGGAATAATTCCTAATTCGCATTGGGATATCAAAATCATTACAGTATGGTATCTTATTGTTAGATATCTTATACTTATCTTGGACTAAATCTAAACATTCCTTAGGAGACAATCTCTCTGGGTCTAATAGATCTCCTTCTTTATTTTCACTGGAATCTAATCCCGCTTGTACAAGAGTTAGAAGAAAAAGAATCACTAAGAGAGGGTGCCAACTAGGCTTTTTCATTATGATCTCCGGGTTATGAAAAGAGTTTCTCCAAAGTTTATTTAATTTCTCAAATTTTGACAAGTTATTGCTTTCTTATTGCAGGATTATTTGGTGAAGCTTCAGAGCTGTTCACCAGTTCCAAAAAACATCCTGTACTGAGTTATTTTTGCCCAAACAAGTTCAAGAATTGATTTTGGGTATACCTACTCTTCATGGATTTTTCTGACTTGTGGTTTGCACTCTCCAAAGGCCAAAAAGAATAAGCAAGACCGCGCACGCTAAGAGAAAGATCAGGGTTCTTTGAAGACCTATAGGGGGAGCTTCTTTCCCGCGAATTGTATCTCCCATCAAAGCAGAAAATGTCCGCTCGGTCTTTGCTGTTGCAATCAGGGGAGAGCTTTCTAATACCCTTCCCTGCTCATCTAGGATGTTCATCTCCCCAACGTGACTTCCTTTTTGGATTGGAGGGGTCAGATGTTTCCAGTTGAGCTCAATAGTGACTTGAGGTTCTTCGGCAGGATAGTAAGAAATGGTAATGTCTTGACTAAGGGTTGCCTTAATAGGGGTTTTCCCCCGAGCGATTTCCCGACTAAAGGTGTTGTCTTCTTTTTTAAAGAGAAGGCGCTCCTCTTTTTCCTCTTCAAAAGCGGCATCGAACAGGCGAATCGCATCGCGGAACCTCGAATGGATATCGGGACATCCTAAAAGGATGGCGATAAGCATCCGGTCTCCCTCTTTGGCAACGCTGGCATAGGTATACCCCGCATCGGAGTGCCCCCCTGTTTTCATCCCATGAGCTCTCGGATAGGAAAATTTTCCTGGGTGGATAAGGAGGTCACGACTTTTAATCATTTTGGGCTTTTGGAGATTGGTCCGGCTCCTTTCATATTCCCGCGTCGAAACAATGGTCCGAAAAAGTTCATTTTTCATCGCCTCTTTCACAATGAGTGCAATGTCATGGGCCGTTGACCAATGGTTGGGATGGTGAAGCCCGTGGGGGTTGGCAAAGTGGGTATCTTCACATCCCATCTCTTTCAGATAGCGATTCAGCCCCTTCATAAATTTTGGAATGCTTCCCGACGTAGAAATGGCCACAAAGTTTGCCGCATCATTTCCTGAAGCCAGCATCATTCCATAGAGTAAATCCTGAAACGAAAGTTCCTCGCCCCTTTTAATCCAAAAATGGCTCCCATCAGGCTCTAAATAATAGGCGGGGTCGCGGTAGTTATGGGCCATTTTGACACTTTTACTCATCCTCCTTAAGCCATGACGTGAACATTTAACAATATGGTCGAGCCCTTTTTTATTTTCCCTTAAGGCGTACAGGCAGGTCGCGATCTTTGTGAGGCTGGCCGGATAGATCCGGTCTCCCCCTTTTTTATCGTAGAGAATAGCTCCTGTTTCGGCATTCACAAGCAGGGCCGATTTTGCCGAAACCGTGACCTTTAGTGGCTGCGCAAATAAAACGCATCCTAAAAAAGAGAAAACAAGTAGAAAAATAGCACGCATAAATAATTCACCTTAAGCAACTTTAACATTAACTAAAAACAAAAAAACAAACAACCCTTTAAAAAAAATAGGGTGCTGACTATGAACGGAAGAAATGCCCCTTTACGTGTGGGGTCAGGAGGTAGACATTAATGAATCCTATACAGCTAGATCAAGCCTATAATGAATTTATCTCGAATTTATCGAGTTGGATTCCTGAAGGGATCATTGAAGTCGACATGGCACTGTTAGAAGAAACAGGTCTTTTAATCCACGCCTCTTTTGAAGAGGAAACCAACCAAGAAGAGCTCCCCCATTATTTTCATGTCATTGAGACCAATGATAAGGTGACTCTTTTTAACCATCAGTTTGCGATTTGGATTGTCCCCAAAATTGTCGATGAGAATCCGACAACCATTGTGATGATTTCTCTTTTGACAAATGGAACGCCTCATCTCGAGCTCGTCTTCTCAACAAAGGGGGTCTATAACACCCCAAAATTTGTCTTGAAGCTTCTTAAGTATTACCTTTCTGAAGTGATCGACACCGAAGAAGCGATCTCTTCTATTGGCAAGGGGCAAGCTTAGCAAACTTGAAATCAATATCTCCAGAAGCCTGTACTAGAACCCCACTTAACCTTGGACTGAAAGAGAAGTTCTGGTTTAAAAAACAGATGGGAATGACGACCATTTCTTCGATTAGAAGTTGCTCAGCAGCAATAAGAATTTTTTTCCTTTTCTCTGGATCTGGCTCCCTATCGGATTGCTCTAATAGTTCTAAATACTTTTCATTCTCCCAGTTACTCATATTCACCATATCATTCTTATGCTTGAAGTTTTGGAGCATGTAAATCGGGTCATAGGTAAACGTTCTCCATCCCATAAAACCGACATCATAGCCTCCTTTTTGGACTGCTGTAAAGTGAACCGGCCAGTCTGCTTGTTCTAAATTGATATGAATTCCAAGCTCTTTTCTCCAAATCTCCTGGACTTCCTGAGCAATCCGGCTGAATGCCTCGAAACCTGAAGCATACTTTAAATGAATCTGGGGAAATGTTTCCCGCGTTAAATTGAGCTCTTCTAAAGCCTCCTCAAAAAGCCTTCGGGCAAGCAGAACATTATTATCTCTAAAATAAGCTCCTCCACCTAGTTTGAAGCAAGGAGCAACAACAGCCTGAGCAGGCTCTCCTCTTTTATTGAAGATATTTTCCACTATATTTTTTCTATTAATCGCATAAGAAAGGGCTTGTCTAAGCTTTTTATTGTTGAGTGGAAAGCGATCAATATTGATAAAAAACCAATAGACAAAAGGGCCTTCTAGAGTCGAAAAGTTCAAGTGGGTAGTGAGGCTATCTACCACCTCGCTTGATAGCTTATTGAGTGGAGAACCAACCCAATCCAATTTACCTTTTTCAAATAGGTAGAACTGGGTCATAGAATCTTCAATAAAACTTAAGTGGATCCCGGGAAGCTGAACACAATCCTGATCCCAGTAGTTTTCATTTTTAACAACTAAAATATAGTCATTCCTTTTCCATCTTTCTAGTTTGAAAGGACCGTTGGATACAAATGTTCCATCTAGCCGATTGGCCCACGAAAGATCCTTCTCAGCAAGATGTTTTGGAATTGGGAAGAATAGGGGACAATCTAAAAGACCTAAAAAATAAGGAGTGGGGTTTTCTAGCTCTACTCTAAAAGTATGCGCATCTATTGCCTGAATGCCCAGCTGATCGACAGAGAGCTTTCCATTCACGCATGCTTTAGCATTTTTAATAATATAGAAATATTGCGCACCATGGCTTAAAGTTTCAGGCTGAAGCGATAGTTTCCAAGCATACTCAAAATCGTAAGCGGTAACAGGGGCACCGTCATTCCAAAAAGTTTTTTTGAGATAAAACGTATATACCTTTTTATCCTCAGACAGCTCGTAACTTTCGACGACTGCTGGCGCAAGCACCCCCTCTTTGTCCCTTCGAAACAACCCATCAAAAAGCATCCGAATGATATGGGGAGCAGGATCTTCTCCACCAAGCCTTGGGTCGAGGGTTCTGAGATTGGATCCTATAGAAATATTTAAACAAGAGTTGGTGGATTCGAGGGAGGATTTTTTTTTACCACACCCAAATAAGCAAATCGTAGCGATAAATAGAAAAAATAGGAAAACTCTCATCTGACATCTCCTTAGGTTTCAAAAAAAACCAGATTAATCTTTAGGGAGTTTTTTTTGCAAGCGGAGGGTATTTTTGTCCCCTTCTCGCTTGTACTCAACCTTGTCCATAAGCTCTTTCATGAAGTGGATCCCCAGTCCCCCGATCTCCATCTCTTCTATGGGGACGAAAGGATCCCTTTCTTTTTTATGGGTCAGGGGGTTGAATGGCTCGCCTGAGTCTTCGAAGGTGAGCTCTACATACTTCCCCTCTTCGGAGTGGAAGGAGACATCGATCATCCCCACCGTTCCTTGGTAGGCATAGGAGATGATATTAACGATCCCCTCTTCTAAGGCAAGCTCAATCCGCCGCACTTCGACATCTGAAAAAGAGGTCTTTTCTAAATGGCTGCCTACCCAGTTAAGGATGGGATGAAGGGAGGCAAGCTCTGCTGTAAACGAAGCTTTTTTATCCATTAGGGTCACTATAGCTCAGATTTGAGAGTCCTTCAACAATTTTGCGGGCAAGACGGGCATGAATCGGTGTGGCAGCTGCAGCTTTGGCCCCGTCGACCGAGTCGAGCTGGCCCAGGGAAAAGAAGAGGACGGGAGTGCGCACGCCACATCTATCGATAAAGGAGGTGTCCTGGAGAGAGTCAGAGTCGACAAAGTCGTAGTCGCTATAGGCGGAAACCTGGATCGGACCATGGACCACCTTTTGGGTCCGACTATCGATGAGAGTAAGCTGAACGGTGATTTCTCGCCTTCCCTCATTGGGAATCAGGCGGCGGACCCGCTCTCCAGAAACAGGCCTCCGGTCATATTGGTAACCGATATGGTGGGAGGTATCGGAGGTCACCCTTCCCTCTAAGACAAGAGTACCACCACTGGTTGCATAGTTGAAATTTCCTGAAGTGGCAAGCCCTTTAATCACCGCATCGGTCAGCGCTCCATCTTTATCCCCTTTAAAATAGGGAACAGAAAGGGTGGGACCGCCACTTTGATCATCGACGTGGTAACCACATCCAGCGAGGGTTAAAGAGAAACTAGCGATCAATCCCAAAAGTTTTTTGGAGAAACTGCGCCCAGGTTTTTGCCAGAGTTTGATCTCCAAAAATCGATACCATTGTCCATAAGACAAGGGGAGATTTTTGGAGACCAAAGAATGGTGAAAAAGTGGGTCCATTTTCCTAAAAAACTTTTGGAATTGATCGCTAATGAGAATCCATTTTAACATGAAGCTTTTCTAGCTGCTTTTCTGACTTGAGCGCTGTTTTGGTCTCAGGATATCTCTTCAAAATCGTATCGTGATAGATCTTTGCCGCTTTTGGCTTTTTGGTTCGCTGGTAAAACTCAGCGATTTCAAGAAGATCTTTTGCAAGCTCTTCCTTCATCTTCAGGACCATTCCTTCGGCTTCTTCGATACGGGGCTCGCTGGGAAATTGATACCGAAATTTTCGCAGACTAATCTGTGCCAATTCGAGCTTGTTCTCATCGGGGAATTCTTTTTCACACTCGGTCAGGTGGGCATGGCTAATTCCAATGTAGCCATCAACAGCAAGGGGATGTTTGGGAAAACGGCGGATCAGGGTTTGGAATGCTTCAACACTTTTGGCATATTCCTCCATCCGAAGGAGGAGAGCCCCCTTATGGAAAAGGGATTGTGCAGCTAAATCATCGCGAGGAAGGGTGGTAATCACCTCATCATAAATCTCAATCGCTTCTTCATAGGCGGGAAGCCACTTGGGCATCCGGTGCCACCCAAAAAGATGGGTGCGCGCTCCTCCATCAAAGGCTTTTGCAATCTCAAATTTGTAACGGATCACTTGATCAAAAAACTTTGGGCTGAGCTCTTCTTTGAGATAATCGGAAAAGGCCTGGTTTGCAAAGGCAAAGTTGTTCATGTTTAAATGGGCAACCCCTAGATAGTAATAGGATTCCCGAGCAAAGGGACTTGTTGGAAAGTCAGCGATCAAATCTTGACACTGCCAGGCAAGACGCTTCCAGTCCTCCTTCTGGTAGTAGTCGATCATCTTCGAGTAGTATTGATGAACATTGATCTGACTCCGCACGACGGGGTCAAGGGGGTTGGCATTAACCGCACCTAGGCAAAGCAGGAAAGCAAATAATAATTTTCTCATATCCGATGATTATACCGGTTTATCCTTCAAAAGAAAAGGTTTCGATAAAGGAAAATGATTTTAGGTGGTTTTCTACCTCAGGACTCCACCCAACGCCCCACTTCGATTCAACCTCAACAGCCCCCACTTTTCTCTCTCCATGGTTAAAAGCAATGTAGACCGAAGCAGCCCCTGGATAGCGCTGAAAAAGTTTTTTTAACTTAACAATTTGAGATAACCGAACCTGGTTCACATCTAAAGTTAAATTTAGTTTTTTATCCATGACTACCTCTGCCGGTTTTTTCTTTTCCCATCTTGCATCTGACTTGGCCCTTTTTTTGAACTGCTCATGAAGGGTATCGAGCTGAGCGATATTATCCTCTTTAATGAGCGTCAAATCTTCCAACAAGCGACACCTCAATTTGATCGCATCGTCATCTTTATCGAGTTGAAGAATCGCAAAAAGGAGCTGCCCTTCGATGAATAGGAGGGTATTGGACTCATACATTTCAGACCAAATAGGAAGCTCAAAATGTTCTACCCCATCGCTGATCATGAGAATTGCAAACTTTTTCCCCGTTTTCTTCGAAACTTTAACCGCGACACTTTCGATAATAAAGGCGGTTTTTACAACACTTCCTGCTTCAAATTCATGGAAGGCTTGACACCCGAGTTTTTCAACAAGGGGGCGATACTCTTCCATCGGATGACCGGTTAGGTAAAAACCAAGGAGCTCTTTTTCCTTCGCTAAGATCTCTTTTTTTTCTTGTTGCCGCATGACTTTTGGGGGCTCAAGAAAAGCATGGTTTGTCTCATCTTCTAAAAGGGAAAAGAAGTCGATCACTCCCTTTGCTTTTTCTTTTTGCTCACGCAAGGTTTGCTCAAACATCGGCTCAACCCCTTCTAAAAGTTCTTGCCGCGTCCATCCTGTAAAGTCAAAGCTCCCCGCATCGACAAGGTGTTCGATCACTTTTTTTCCCACTTTTGTCAAATCGATCCGCTTGAAAAAGTCATAAAATGACTTGTAGGGGCCACTCTGTTTTCTTTCGATAAGGATACTTTCTACAACGCCTCGCCCCACCCCTTTAACCCCTGACATGGCAAACCGAATTCCTGAAGGAGCTGCGGCAAATTCTGTTCCCGATTCATTGACGTCAGGGGGAAGAATTTTGATCCCCATCGCTTCACATTCACGGATATGTTTGGCAACTTTTGTGAGATCATCACTATCGCAGGTCATCAGCGCTGCAAGCCATTCTTTAGGGTAGTTGGCTTTTAAGTAGGCGGTAACATAGCTGAGGTAGCCGTAAGCAGCAGCGTGCGATTTGTTAAATCCATAGGAGGCAAACTTTTCGATCTTGTCAAAAATCTCCATGGAAAGGTTTTCATCGATCCCCTTTTCAATCGCACCGGTTCGGAATTTTTCCCGCTGCTTGGCCATCTCTTCCCGATCTTTTTTTCCCATAGCGCGGCGCAAAACATCCCCCTCACCCAGCGAGTAGCCGGCAAGGAGCGATGCAATCTGCATCACCTGCTCTTGGTAGACCATGATCCCATAAGTCTCTGCAATCACATCTTTCATGGCAGGATGGTCGATCTCGATTTTTTCCCGCCCATGCTTCCGGTTGATAAAAGAAGGGATCATCTCCATCGGACCGGGACGGTAGAGGGCACCTACCGCAATGATCTCTTCAAACTTATCGATGTGGAGGTGTTTGGCAAGCTCTTGCATCCCCGTCGATTCCAATTGGAAAACGCCCCCTGTTTTTCCCTGGTTTAGGAGGTTAAACGTCGTTTGATCTTCAAGAGGAAGGTCAACCCAATCGATTTTTTCGCTCCCCCGCTCTTCGATTGCATCGACCGTTTTTTGGATCGAGGTTAAGGTTTTAAGCCCAAGGAAGTCAATTTTCAACATCCCGACTGCTTCAACCGGCTTCATCGAGTATTGGGTGACAGCCATTTCTGAGTCTTTGGCATTGCAAATAGGGATGTGATCGGTTAGGGGATCCCCACAAATGATCAGCCCCGCAGCGTGGATTCCCGTATTGCGGATCGATCCTTCCAGGCGCTTAGCATACTCCAAAATCCGTTTCCCATCTTCATCATGTTCAGCCATCGCCCGCAGTTCGGGGTCGAGCTCAAAGGCCCTTTTGAGGGTCATCGTTGGATCTTCGGGAACAAGCTTTGCGATTTCATTGACCTTCGCCAAAGGAACACTGAGGACCCGTCCCACATCTTTGATCGCCATCTTTGCTTTCATCGTTCCAAAGGTAATGATTTGAGCCACCTTTTCCTTCCCATACTTTTTGAGGGTATAGTCGATCACTTCAGAGCGGCGGTCCATGCAGATGTCAACGTCGATATCGGGGTAAGACATCCTTTCGGGATTGATAAAACGTTCGAAGAAGAGGTTGAAGCGCAGGGGTTCGATATCGGTAATGCCAATAAGATAGAGGATGATCGATCCGGCTCCCGAACCCCGCCCCGGTCCAACGGGAATTCCTTCTCCTTTTGCCCAAGCTATAAAGTCATAAACGATGAGAAGGTAATCACACATCCCTTTTGAGATGATAATCTCAAGCTCCCCTTCAAGCCTTTGTTTTACCACCTCCAGCGGCTCTTGATCGGGGTATTTTTCTTGAACTTTTTCGAGCCGCTCCGGGGTATACCGTTTTGAAATCCCCTCTTCACAAAGCTTTCTTAAAAAGGCGGCCGATGCTTCCTCGCGGGTCTTTTCATCAAACTCCGTTCCCTCTAAATAGGGAGGGACAAAGACAGGATAAAAGCGGGTTTTAAAGTCGATTTCGACATTGCAAAGACCAGCAATTTTTTCACTATTTGTAAGCGCTTCTGGCACATCGGCAAAAAGGGCTTCCATCTCCTGTGGCGATTTGAAGTAAAGCTCGTGTGTGGGGACCACTTTCCGCTTAGGGTTAAGATCTCTTCCCCGAGGGTTTCCAAAAGAGTCCCGCTCAATGATTTCAACCGGCTCTCCCGACTGCACATTCATTAAAATTTCATGAGCGCGCCAATCTTCCCGATCGATGTAGTGGGTATCGTTGGTCGCAACGCAAGGGATTCCCCGCTCCTTAGAAAGGGAGAGCAGTTTTTCATTCACCTTGGTTTGATTTTTCACCCGGTCGAGGTAGTATTGGTAAAGCCAGGATTCTTTTTCGATCCCTTCCGCGTGGATATGCTCATCGCTCATCTGGTGGCGCTGAAGCTCAAAGTAAAAGTCCTCTCCATAGACCTTTTTGGACCAGACAAGCTCTTCTTCAAGCTCTTCATCCCGCTCTTGAATGATCCATTGGGAAATGCGACTTTGAATAGGCCCCGAAAGCGCGATCAGTCCGCCGCTATACTTTTCCAAAATCTCTTTATCCACACGAGGGGTATAGTAAAACCCTTCCAAATAACCGATTGAAGAGATTTTGCATAGGTTACGGTACCCCTCTTGGTCCTTAGCGAGGAGGATGAGAGGGTAAGCGACCGAATGACCCGAGAGCCGTTTTTTATCTGTGCGGGAAACCGGCGCCACCATCACCTCACACCCAATGATCGGCTTGATGCCCCCCTTTTTGCATGCTTTAAAAAAGTCGACAGCGCCAAATAGGTTACAAAAATCGGTGAGCGCTAGGGAGTGCATCCCATAGCTTGCCCCTTTTTCAACAAGGGCCTGGACCGACGCCGTTGAATCGAGAATCGAATACTGTGAATGTAGGTGAAGGGGAATCCAAACCACAAGCGCTCCTTTAAGTCGTTTCTGCAGTCAGCTGTACCCGTCCTCCCTTGGACCACAAGGGAAGGAGGAGGCTCACAGCAATCGCCCCACAAACAGCAAGGAGGAGGAAAAACCCAGGCCATCCAAAATCTTCGGTGATCCGCCCGATCGGCCATCCCGCACAAGCAGCTCCCAAGTAGGCAAACAGCCCCACAAAGCCGGTCGCCGTTCCCGCCGCCTTTTTATTCACAAGCTCAGCTGCCGCCATTCCGATAAGCATTTGTGGACCAAACACGAAAAACCCAAAAGAAAACATCACCAGCGAAATGACCAAGAGACCCGCAGACGGGAGGAACCAAAGGGCTCCAAGGGTTGCAATAATCCCCAACGTGAAGAGGATGTTGACCGGCCCCCTCCTCCCCCTAAAGACCGTATCGGAAAGGTACCCAGCCGCTAGGCTTCCAAAGATCCCCCCCACCTCAAACCAAAACACACACGAACCCGCCCACATCAACGTGTAGCCCCGATCCTCCATCAGGTAAAGCTGAATCCAATCGTTAATCCCCGTTCGGATGATATAGACAAAGAAAAAGGAGACCGCCAAGATCCACATGAACTTATTTTTAAGGATATGTTCCATCAAAAGCTCCTTCGTCGACAGCTTCCCCTCCGTCTCCTCTTCCCGCCCCTTATCTTCAGGATAGTCGTTGCGGAACTTTTCTATCGAAGGGAGCCCCACCTCCTTTGGGGTATCTCTCAAGCGGTTGATCAAAAAGAGCCCCGCCCCAATCGCAAGAAACCCAGGGAAGAACATCGCATAGCGCCACCCAAAGGTAGCGATCGCAAAGGCGCAGAGCAAGGGAATGATCGCTCCCCCAATATTATGGGAGGTATTCCACAGCCCCCACCAACGTCCCCGCTCCGTCTGAGAGTACCAATAGGTCAAAAACTTCGCACAAGGTGGAGAGCCCCACCCCTGAAAAAAGCCATTCATCCCCAAGAAAACCGCAAAAAGGACGATCGACGAAGAGAGGCCAAAAAAGAGATTAAAGACCCCCGTTAGAATCAGCCCCAGCCCCATGAAGTACCTCAAGCTCGACCGATCGGAGATCATCCCGCTCACAAACTTGCTCACCCCATAGGTAATGGCCAACAAACTCCCCAAGAAGCCCAAATCGGCCTTATCAAACCCGAGATCGGCAATCAGCCCCGGCATCGCAAAGGTAAAACTTTTCCTCGTAAAATAAAAAAGGGCATAGCCGACGTAGATGCTATAAAAAATCCGAAGGCGCCAGTAGCGATACTTCTTCTTCAGTTCTTCATCGTCTTCGGCCGTTTCTGTACTGCTCACTAGCGATCCTTTATCCTATTCGGATGCAGAATACCCGATTTATGCGCCCTTGTCAATTCCCAAATTCGGCGCCTACCGGCGCCCCTTGGCCCCTGCGGGGCCCTAAATCCGGTTTCCTAGAACTTTTTTCCAAGAAACTAGATTTTAAGACCCTAAACCCTTAATTTCCGCACACCCACAGCGCCGTCGTCGATGCAGTAGTAGCCGACGGAGCTGACACGAAGCCCCGCACCAGCGAAGCCCCCTATTGCCACCGAACTTTGGTTATTATTCACTTTCTCCTGACACCGTGTAAAGGTCCATTGAGGCTTTTCTGGCAACAGATACTCCTTCTTCTCCTTTTGATGGAGAAGGACAGCGACTGCAACATCTAGGGCGTTGGGAAGGGTGTATCCTTTGTAGGCATATTTTCCAACGATTTGCTCTTGGTTGTCGTAGGTTTTATTGCGGGTCCCTTCTAAGACGTTTTTGCTCATGAGGATCCAGTGAGAAGTGGTTCCTTTGCTTCCAACTTCACTTTTAACGTAGGAGGCGTACTGCTTATACTTCCCAAAGAGCCCCTCGAGGTTATCGAGGGTAAGCGGCGTATTGTTCACCTTGCTGGGGATCCAGACGAGGAGGTGGGTGTCGCGGACTTTGCCTGAGTAGCCTTCAACTTTGAAGGGGGTGGGCTCATTGAGGATCTGTTCGATGTTGGGGGGGAGAGGGGGCTCTTTTTCGGTGATGGAGCCGGGGCCAAAGTGTTTTTCCCAGGTGGCTTTGCCGTAGGCGATGGAGGGGAGAATCTGCTTTTTGAGGGTCTGTTTTTGGATTTTTTGGGCTTCGAGCTGTTTGATTTGGTTTTGGAGGGCTTGTTGCTGGGCTGTGTGGGTTTTTTTCTGGGTTTCGAGGAGCTTTTGGTTTTGGAGGAGGGCTTGTTGTTTTTCTTGCTCAGCTTGTTCGAGTTGTTTTTGGTAGGTGGCTTCGATTTTTTGTTTTTCTTGTTGGAGCTGTTGGACCTTTTTTTGGTCGTTGAGCTGGCGGGCGGCTTCGTACTGTTGTTGTTGTTTTTCGAGGCGGGCGTCTCTTTCTTGGATGAGTTTTTGGAAGGTGTTTTCGAGGGTTTGGAAGCTTTGGGCATGGGTTTGTTTTTGGAGGGTGAGGAGTTCTTGGTATTTTTTGTCTCTTTGGGTGAGTTCTTGCTCCATTCTGGCTTTTTGGGCGTCGATTTGTTTGATGGAGTCTTCGAGTTTTTGGTTAACGGCTTGGATTTGTTTTTGGTAGGCGCGTTCGCGGGCTTCTTTTTCGGCTTTTTGCTTTTTGCTGTGGTTAAGGGTTGCTGCGAGCTCTTGGGGTTTGATGTGGGGGGTGAGTGCGGGGAAGGCTTGGAGGAGTTTTTTTAGGTGGGTGAGGTGGTTTTCTGCTTGGGTGAAGTTTTGGAAGAAGGCTTGTTGGTAGAAGTGTTGGGTTTGGGTGGCGGCGTGGGTGTGGATTTTTCTTTTTTGGGTTTGGAGGTGTCTTTCGATGGTGTGGTGGTCGATGACGCTTAGGGAGGCGAGGTGTTGGTAGTGGAGGGCTGCCTGGGGGTAGTTTTTTGTTTGGAGGGCTTGTTGGATGCGCTGTCCGAGGGTTTGGGAGATTTGGAGGAGTTTGTGTTCGTCTTCGTAGGTGAGGACAGTGCTGAAGATTTTTTTGTGGTGGGGGACGGGTTTGAGGTTGGAAATAGCATTTAGGAAGTCTTCTTTTTTCCAGGCGTCTTCGAGGGGGCGATCGAGGGGGTCGTAGGTGAAGATTTGGTCTTGGAGGGCTTCTAAGACGGGGTTATCTTCGGTGATGAAGTCGCGGAGTTCTTCGAGGGAACTGTCGGTGGGGGCTTTGGTGATGCCGATGAGGAGGGAGTTTTTGGATTTGAGGAGGTTTTGTTTGTTGCCGAAGAGGTTGTAGGCGATTTGGAGCATTTCGGAGACGCCTCTTCCGCGGCTGGCCTGGAGGGCGTGGTAGTTGATGAGGATGACGACTTTGGCGGTTTTGGCGGCTTTGACGGCGTTTTTGATGTTAACGGCGTTGGCGATGTTGATTTCGACGCCGCGGTTGTCGAGGAACCCGGGACAGTCCATGTAGGTGTTGGGCCCTTCTTTTTCGATTTGGGGCATGAAGGTTTTGGAGATTTTGGTGTGGCCGATGGGCATGACTTCGTTTTTGGCTCCTCCGGTAGTGGTGGGTTTGACGACGATGGCTTTGCCGAGTCCTTTGATGCCGAGGTCTTTCCATCTTTTGAGTTCGAAGGTGCAGCCGCAGAGGTAGTTGACGGTGGTGCTTTTGCCGGCTCCGGTGTTGCCGATGAAGAGGGTGATCTCTTTGTCTTGGGCTTTTTGGGCTTGGGCTTGTCCTTGGCGGACGCATTCGAGGAGAAGGGCGATGCTTTCGTCGTGGGTGAGGGTTTGGTGGGGGTTTTTGAGTTTTTGGGCGAGGAGGGTTTTGGGATCTTTGGTGTTGAGGGTTTTGAGTGTGGCGTTTAGGTCGGGGATGGAGTGTGTGGTTGTGGAGCTGTGGCTTGTATTAGTGTTAATAAAGTTAGTACTGGGAGAGGTGTTGTTAGAGCTGGAGGCATAGTTGCTACTTGAGGGGATGGGGTTAATGGGGGTTGTTTGTTTGTTTTTGTTGATGAAGAGGGGGG
>NZ_JAAEJV010000006.1 GCF_015356785.1 Candidatus Neptunochlamydia vexilliferae
CTACGTCCTTTGCTTCATTGTCGGGTTCGCTACTTTATTCAGAACCCTAGATTCATCTCACTGTAGAGATGGTCTCTTCTCTTTGAGAGACAACTTGTTGTGACAGCTTCTTGTCACAATGCGAAAAGGTGAACAAGGCCTATCTTGACTATGCAGAAAGCCAAGCAAAGCGACGTAAGACAATGACGATGGGGGAGTGGGAAGAAAAGCTCGATGCTTTTCTTGCCTTCAACGAGAGAGATCTTCTCGATCATGCGGGGCAAATTTCAGCGCAAGTTGCAGAGAAACTTGCGCTTGAACACTACGAAGAGTTTGATCTGAAGCGCCGAGAGGAAGAAAAGAAAATCGCTGATGCCGAAGATACTACTTTGCTTGAAATGCTCGAGGCTCAGGCAAAACTGTCTGAAAAATCTAAATAGTTCATTTCAATGGAAGAGCCCATCTTTTTCCCCAGAAAGAGGCCGTTGGCATGACTGCTTTGGCCAGATGACATTGGGATTTTTTAGATAAAAATTTTTCCGGTTGGTGAGGCCAGCTCTAAAAGAGCTGGTTGAATCAGAGGAGAAATTTTTAGCAAAAAAGATCAATTCAGCTGGTTCAAATGAGTTATGCCAACGGCCTCTAAAGAACTTCTTCAACCTCCACAAGCTCAAAGAGCTTGCTCCGGTCTCCAGAAGCCTTTCTGAGAAAAAATCTTGGGCTCTTAACTGAAAGCAAGGGGCCTCGCCCCTCCGCAAACGCCGGCTTTTGCTAAGGAGCCTCGAGAGTGAGAATCTCACCCATTCAATAAAAAAGGTCGCACCTAGTGCGACCTTTTTGATGGAGGTGGAGAGATTTGAACTCTCGTCCTTAGCAAACGCCATATCAATGCCTACATGCTTAGTGCCTTAAATATAGTGCAAGTTTTGCTGTAAGGCACCCCACTGGGAACTTGCACACTTCCTTTAATCTCGAAACCCTGCCGCTGGAAATCAAGCAGCAAAGCTCACACCAAGATCTTTGACGATAGTTCTACGATCCCTGGTCCAATCCCAGACTATCGGCTGCACAGACGGGTTAGGTCTTAAGCAGCGGCTGCAGCAGCTTCAAATGACTCTGCTGTGTAACCAGCATGGTCAGCAATGTTGAAGTGCTGTGCTTTTTTTGTTTTGACAGTTATGTCGTCTCGGCTTTTTTAAGAGGCCAACCGAACCCTCTGCATGCCACTGGTACTTTGCTTCCAAGTCGAAGCCAATGCACCCCCAACTATTATTATAGCATCAATGGGAATTTTTCTGCAATGTGCTATAAGTGAGCGGGTTGTGTGTTAGTGATTTCAATATTAACAGGTTAGGGATTTTAAGGCAAGCTATTGCATAATAAGGGGAAGAGGGGTAGACTTGTGGGCAGTATGTTTGAGAATCGTAAGGAAAGTTTCCCTGAGCGGGAAGAGCGGATCCAGGCCCTCTGGGAGAAGGAAAAGGTCTTCCAGGCCTCGGTAGAGGGGCGGAAAGGCTCCCCCCTATTCGCTCAGTATGATGGCCCGCCGTTTGCGACGGGGCTGCCCCACTACGGCCATCTCTTGGCAGGGACCATTAAAGATGTCATCCCCCGTTATAAGACGATGAAGGGCTATTTTGTCCCTCGAAGGTTTGGCTGGGACTGTCATGGTCTCCCGGTTGAAAATGAGATCGAAAAGACCCGCGAACTATCGGGCGCGGCCGACATCGAGCAGTTTGGAATCGCAGAGTTTAATGAAGAGTGCCGTAGCATCGTGCAGCGCTACACCGAAGAATGGAAAAAGACCGTTAATCGGATGGGGCGTTGGGTCGACTTTGACAATACCTATTTGACGATGCAGCCGAGCTTTATGGAGTCGGTGTGGTGGGTCTTTGGGGAGCTCTGGGAGCAGGGACTCGTCTATGAAGGCTTTAAGGTGATGCCGTTTTCGGCGCAGCTGGGAACCCCTTTATCAAACTTTGAAGCGAACCTGAATTACCGCGATGTCGATGACCCCTCGATTGTGGTGGCCTTTCCCTTAGTGGATGAGCCAGAAGTTTCCCTTTTGGTCTGGACGACAACTCCTTGGACCCTCCCTTCGAACTTGGCTGTCATGGTGGGAGAAGATCTCGACTATGTGAAGGTGCGCCATGAAAGAAAGTGTTACATCCTTGGCAAAGGAAGGATGGAAACTTACTTTAAAGAGGGATGCGAAGTTTTAGAGACTTTTAAGGGGAAAACGCTTCTTGGAAAAAGGTATGTGCCCCTCTTTGACTATTTTATCGAAGGGGCAAGCCCGAATAGCTTTACCATTTTGGGCGAAGAATCGGTAGGAGAGGAAGAGGGAACGGGGATCGTTCACTCGGCTCCCGCCTTTGGTGAGGTGGACTTTTTTGCCTGCAAAAATGGGGACATTGAGCTGGTCTGCCCTGTCGATCAAAATGGACGGTTTACGGCTGAGGTTCCCGACTTTGAAGGGACCTATGTCAAAGATGCCGACAAGGATCTGATCCGTCGCATTAAAGAGAGAGGACGTCTCTTTCATCAGGGAACGATCCGCCACCGCTATCCCTTCTGCTGGCGCTCGGATACGCCGCTCATTTATAAGGCGGTGCGGACCTGGTTTGTAGCGGTTGAAAAGATCAAAGAGAAGCTCATTGCGAATAACAAAGAGATCCATTGGGTTCCGGGCCATTTAAAAGAGGGACGGTTTGGAAAGTGGCTGGAAAATGCCCGCGACTGGGCGATTAGCCGGAACCGGTACTGGGGAACGCCGATCCCCCTTTGGCGGAGTCAGGATGGAGACATTATTGTCATTAACAGTGTCGAAGAGCTTGAAAAGCGAACGGGAAAAAAGGTGACCGACCTCCACCGCCACTACATCGATACGTTGACCTTTGAGGAAAAAGGGAAGGTTTACACCCGGATTCCAGAGGTTTTTGACTGCTGGTTTGAATCGGGATCGATGCCTTATGCTCAAAATCATTACCCCTTCGAAAATGAAGCGGAGACACTGGACGCTTTCCCGGCTGACTTTATTGCGGAAGGGCTCGACCAGACGAGGGGATGGTTTTATACCCTGAACATTTTATCGACCGCTCTTTTCGACAAGCCTGCCTTTAAAAACGTCATTGTGAATGGGATTATTTTGGCCGAGGATGGGACCAAAATGTCGAAGAAGCTGAAAAACTATCCCGATCCAGAAATTGTGATCAATCAATATGGAGCCGATGCGATCCGCCTCTACCTCTTGCATAGTCCGGTGGTGCAGGCGGATGATTTGCGCTTTTCGGAAAAAGGGGTGGAGCTAGTCTTGCGCCAGTTTTTGATCCCTCTTTGGAACTCTTATGTCTTTTTAGCGACCTACGCGAATATCTACAGTTGGAAACCGGATGGAACGAAGCCAAAAGCCGATATTGATCGGTGGATTTTGTCTTGCTTGCAGAAGCTGATTCAAGATGTTGAGAAGGGGATGGATGGGTATGAGCTGAGCCGCGCGGTTGACCCTTTTGTCAGCTTTATCGATCAGCTCACTAACTGGTATATCCGTCGGTGCCGCTGCCGCTTTTGGGCTGATGAGGACAGTGAAGATCGACGTGCCGCCTTTCAAACGCTTTATACGGTGCTCCTTGAACTTTCGAAGGTGGCAGCGCCCTTTGTCCCTTTTATTAGCGAGGCGATTTACCAAGACTTAAGAGGGGAAAAAGATCCCATTTCGGTCCACCTGTGTGACTATCCAGAGGGGGGAGAGCGGGAGGAAACCCTCGAAGCGGAGATGGCGTCGGTGCAAACGGCGGTGAGCATGGGGCATGCCCTCCGGAAAGAGCACAAAGTCAAGGTGCGGCAACCCCTTGGGACGGCCCACCTTATTTCGGGAGATGAAGAGGTCTTAAAGCTTCTTAAGGGACAAGAAAACCTTATCTTAGAAGAGCTCAACGTCAAAGAGATCACCTACCATAGCGATGAAGGGGAGTTTGTCGAGGTGTCGATCAAGCCCAACTTCCGCACGCTCGGAAGACGGGCGGGGCCGCTTATGAAAAAGGTGCAGGCGGCGATCTTAGCCCTTCCTGTGAACGCTCTTGATAGTGGCTCTTATGATCTTCAAATCGATGGAGAGAGTTTCCCGATTACTGCGGAAGATGTCTTGGTTGAGCGGAAGGTTAAAGAGGGAACGGTTGCGGCAACCGAAGGGACGATCACCATTGCTCTTGATACGACCCTCAATGATGCTCTAAGAGAAGAGGGGCTCGCGCGGGAGATTGTCAATAAGGTGAACACCCAAAGGAGAAACCTCAAGTTCGAGGTGACCGACCGGGTGGTGATGACGATCGATACAACCCCTAAGGTGCGGGAGTGTTTCGAAGCTTACCGCGACTACATTATGGGGGAGGTTCTTGCTTCTGAGGTCAAGTTTGAGAAGACCGAAGGGGAGACCTGGGACCTAAATGGAGAGCGGGCGGTGATCGGTTTGGAGAGGAAGCCGGCGTAGCATTAGGTTCTATTGAGAAATTTATCGCCAGGTCTTCAGGGACCTTTTCAGAATTTTGAAATTTTTTGCCTCAAAAATAGCGCCTGACTATTTACATTCGGCAAAAAGATTTCAAACTTCAAGAAAACCTCCTCTGAATCCCTTGGCCCTAAATTTCTCAATAGAACCTAGTCCAGCACCTAAGAAACAGATTACCATCCCCACGATAAGAATCGTGAAAGGGGAGAAAAGGGAGCAGGCTAAGCCGCCTAGTAAGGGGGCAACCACTCCTCGCAAGCCTACCATTAAGATATTCACTCCAGAAAACTTTGAACTATCTTCACTTTGCGCAAAGAGGGTCCCTGAAAGGTTCCAGAGGAGGTGGCTTCCGGCTTGGGCGATGCCGTAGAAGAAGAAGGCGGCATTGACAAAGAGAAGGCTTAAAGGGGCAAAGAGGAGAGTGAGGGGAAAGAGGCTAAAGCCCAAGATCACGCGGGAAGTGAGCTGATGGATCGGAGTACTGTTTAGGGCCCGCCTCCAGAGAAAGGTGGAGCTGGTGACACCGATTCCCATCCAGATGTAGCGGGCGATAGCGAGGTTGTGGTGGGTCATTTGAAGGGAGTCGACGTAGTAGAGGTGGAGAGCGGGAGTGATGAACATGAGGGCAAAGCCGCCGATCATAAAGCCCCACTGAAAATGGGCGAAGTCGGGGCGGGAACGCATCAGGTGGATCGAGTCTTTTATCGGTTGGAGGATCCGTCCTTTGGTGATCGGAAGGACATTGGGGTCTTCCTTTAGGTTTTCAGGGAGGGGAATTCGCATTTGAATCAGGACACTTGAGAGGGAAAGGATGGCGGCGAGAGGAAAAAGGACTTGCCAGGCGCCGATGTGGGTGTCGAGAAGTTTTCCGACAAAAAGGCCGAGGCCGATACTTTCGATAAAGCCGAGGACATAGAGGCGGGAAAAGAGCTTTTCTCGCTTTTCTTTTTCTAGGTTGAGCTTGAGGATTTCCATTTTAGAGGGGATGGTGGCGCGGGCAAAGAGCTGGTAGATGGCGGCGCAAAACATGACAAAGTAGATGTTATGGATGAAAGGGAGACAGAGGAAGGGGAGGAAGCTGAGAACCCAAGCGCCCATAAAGTTAGAGATGAGTTTGCTCCGGTTGCGCAAGAGGTTCGAGCTCCAGTAGAAGGAAAAGACGGCCATCAAGGGGCGGATAGCGGCAAAAATGGAGATCTGAAGGGGGGTGGCGCCGAGGTCTTTGCGGAGGATGAAGAGGAGGAGGGTGTAAAAGGCGATGAAGGGTTCACTGACCACTTGCATCCAGATGAGAGCAAAGCGTGTGGCCCCAGCGCGCGTTTTTGAAAAAATAGCGGGAGTACTCATCGGATCTCTTGAGTGAGCTTGTACCGCCTGCGATGAATGAGATAGTAGCTTCCAAATCCAATCGCTGCAAGGATCCAAACGAAGGTGCGGGGAAGGTTAAAGAAGGGGTAATGGGCCTGCAAAGGAGGGCCGAGTCGGGGTCCTGGGGGCCAGAAAATAAAGTCAGGAGCCCCTCGGATATTGCTTTCGGGAACAAAGCCAAAGTCACGACTGTCGCCACTCATTGCATAGTTATCGCCAAGGGCCATATATTTTTTGGCTGGAAGGGTGATCCCTCTTTGTTTCATAAAGGGGACGTTGATTTTTCCCTCTTTGGTTAGCGGGGGGCCTGGATCTTCAAAAGGGAAATGGGGGCGATAGGTTGGGGCATTTTGTTGCCTAAGATACTCATCGTGGATGAAGCTCAAAAGGGTGGGATCCTCTTTTTTCATGAGGGGGGCGCCCATCGCATAAAGATCTCCATAGCGGTAGTAAACATACCGAGAGGGGAGGAGCGACTGTCCTTTCATCCGTGGGGCAAAAAAGTTGTGAAACTCAATCCCTAAATTATAGAAAAGCTGGGTCCTTTCTGGGGTGAATTGGTAGAGAGGGTGGTCTTTGGAAAGGGCTTTCCGAACCCCTCCAAAGTGAATTTGGTAGGCGGTTCCATAGTAAAATTCGTAGGTGCCATCGGGCACTCCTGTGAGCTTGGGCTCTTCCCCTTTGTAAGGAGAGCCGTAGCGAGAAGCTTTGCTATCTTTGACGATAAAGCGGGCGGTGTAGAGGTTGTCCATCAATGTTTTTAAGTGGGCTTTTGTCAAGGGAAGGAGCGAAGAGGTTGTTCCGACTCTCGGAGAGAGGTATCCTCGGCCTGTGCGCTGAATCTGCGGATATTTAACCGATGGATGATGAACAATTTCCATATAAAGGGGAGCATCTTCTAACTGTTTTATCGGAGTGTCGGTAAATCGAAGGACTTCTTGTTTGGTTAGGAGGCGGGCTATTCCATAGTCTTCAAAGCCCCAAAGCTGATAGTAATCTTCAAAGTCTCCTTTATAAGGGGGAAGGAGCTCGCCAGCTACTTTATTGGTTGGTGAAACAGAAAGCTTCGCGACCGCTTGGTTCATTTGTTTGAGGGTCACCTCTTTTGTACCCATGACCATCTTTCCATTGAGATGAATGTAGGGAACATGGTCGATTTGACTTAAAAATTCAGGGTTTAAATCTTTTGTGATGTCATTTCCATTGGCATCGATCCCATAGATCTGTCCTCCATAAAAGTAGAGGGTGTCGCCTGGTTTTCCCATGAGCCGCTTCACAAACTGTTTTTTCCCAGGGAAAAGATAGAAATAGAGGGTGTCGACATCGGCTATATCCACCCCAGCGCCGGTAAAGACCATTGTCCCACACCGAAGGGCTAAGTTTGGGTCAAACTCAAAGTGGCCACGCCGCAAGGGGACGTTAATCCCAAAGTTTGTTTTCGAAACGATGAGCCGATCTCCCTCTTGAAAGGTAGGGCGCATCGATCCTGTGGGGATCTCATAAAGTTCAAACCACATTGTTCGAATCGCAACCGCCACCAAAAGAGCAAAGACAAGTCCCACAATGAAGTCCCGCACCTTTTCAAAGGGGCTTTTCTTTAAATAAAGGGTGCAAAGCTCTTCAACTTTTTTGGCGTAAGAGGTAGCTCCCTCCCGATCTTTTTCAAGGAGTTTGTCCTGCAACCCATTTAAAACGGGGACGATTTCTTGTCGCGTTTCTTCTGGGAGTTTCTTCCGCTTGCGTCGATAGAGCTTTAAAGCGTGAAGGAAGAGATGTAATGATTTTTTGAGGCGGTATGGTTTCATGGAGGCAAGCATACCATTTTCAACAAAAGGTTTCAACCCATGTGGAAAACCTGTTCATAACTTTTGTGGCAGGAGAATCTCAGTTTCTTTTTAGAAGTAAAGCAAAATTTTTATAAAGATCTTTTGGGCGCTCAATAAATTCCTTGAAACAAAAGGTTTATGCGCTTCTTTACAGAAAGGAAAAGGTTTTGTTATCTGAGGTTGATGTTCCTTTGTTTTAGAAAAGGAGGGGTGTTCATAAAAAAAGATGAAAGGCTAGTAATATTAATCAAGAATGTTATATTTAAAACCTTATGGAACCAGAAGACGAAGCAGCCAAAACAAAGTTGCAAGTATTATTTTTTCAACTTGGGGAACTTTTAAAAGATCCTCCTGATATTATGAACCTCTCTGATTGGAGGGATAATGTAGAGTATGCGCTGACTGAAATTCATGAAATTTCAGATAGTGCTTATGAACGTCTTCACATGCTTGCCCATGAAGCGATCAATCGGGCGATCATTCATGTGAATCACATCGATAAAGATATGCCTCCTGATCAATTGGAAAGAAGCTCTGCGGAGTACTTCGAGCAGGTGGGCTTCATCACTTCTGAGATTAATGCTCTGAAGTCAATGTAATCCAGAGAGATCAATGGCTGTCAATAGTGACCACGCCATCTCCTGTGGTATTGACGACATCAGAAGAGGAGAGGCTCACCCCTGTATTACCAATGCCAGTTCCTTTAGCGGTTCCTTCGACATCGATATCTCCATCAATAGCGGTCACTTCAGCGAGGTGGCCGGAGATGGAGATTCCATTGTTGTAGTTTGTTCCCGTTCCTCCAAAGCCAATGAGATTAAGGGTGGCAGCTTCCGAGCCCGTTCCTTTGGAAACGATCTGGCTATTTTCAATCCGGACCCCTTGGTTAAAGGCGTCGGTTCCATTTCCGGTTCCGGTGAGGGTGACCGATCCATCAACAGCTTGGATGGTGGAGCTTAAGCCCGATACCGAGATACCGCAGTTTCCTTCTCTACCACCAGGGGAGCAGGCTCCTTCAATCGTAATAGGAGCATTGACAAGGGAATTAACTTTACCACCACTTTCGAAGCGGACTCCGTAGTTATAGTCGCCTTTTCCTTGGCCATTTCCGGTGATGGTGATAGCTCCTTCATTGGATTGCACGGTTCCTCCTGCGAGGATGACGCCATGGTTATTGGTGTCGCCATCGCCTGCTGTTCCGCTAATAGATAGGGTTCCCTGCCCAGTGGAGGTGACGAGAGCGCTAGACCCTAGGCGGACTCCAAAGTTGAGATCGCCCGTTCCTCCTCCTGTTCCAATGACTTGGACAGAGCCATCTTCGGTTTCGATATTGGGGGCAATACCACTGGTGATTTCAACACCAACGTTATTGGAGATTCCGAGCCCCCCAACGCCACTGATCAGGACGGAGCCAGTTGTTGTTTTGACCGTTCCCTGAAGGGAGAGCCCTTTGTTGTTTTTTCCACTGCTTGTTCCTCCTCCCTGTCCATCGAGGTTGATCATTCCAGCGTCGGTGATGATCTGCGCGCCACTTCCAGAGATTTGGATTCCGTTATTGAGATTATCTCCATTTCCTCCTGTTCCGGCAAGAGTGATCTCTCCTGATCCAGAGGTTTGGATGAGGCTTCCGCCAGTGATGACAGTGCCATAGGCCATGTCACTTCCATCGAGGGGACCATAACCTGTTAAAGAGATGTTACCATTTCCTGCATCGATTGTTGCACCATTGCAGTAAAAGGTTCCTTCGTTTTGTCCGCCAAAATCACCGACATCGACGGTGACCTCTCCACCATTGGTAAGGATTTGGGATCCAAAAGCGAGTTCAAAAATAGCGCTTCCAGGATCTCGGTTCACTGCTTGAGCTCCATTGTCATTAATGGTTGCTGAAAAGTCACCTGCAGTGAGGGTAATTACCGATTGGGGGTCTACAATGATAGAGCGTCCTGCCTGAAGTGTTAAGCAATTGCCTGAAGTCGTTCCAGTCACATTATCATCTATAATGATATCGTTATTCGCTTGAATCAAAACATTGGCGTTGTCTAAGGCCACTGAAAGATCGGGGCCTGAGATCATTGCTGTTCCTGTTGGATCACTTCCAAAAGTATTTCCAGTCGCGCTGTCGGGTCCTCCTGCACGGATATAAACGTTTTTTGGGTCGATGTGGAGAAGTCCTGCCTTTCCATGGGGGGCGGTAAGATCGATCGAGCCATCTTTATACTTAAAGTCTTTTGAGCTGCACAGCTTCAGTTTACCTCCATCGCCCGATAACTCTCCACCAGAGGAGCGTGCGGTTCCTAAAAAGATCATCGCCTCTTGTCCCAAGATGCTAATCGTTCCTCCGTCGCCTTTATCATTTGCAGAGGCATCCAAAACACCTTCTGGGTAGACATAGACCGTCTTCCCGGAAAGGGTCATGTGATTTCCTGGAACGGTCACTTTTCCTTGGTGAGAAATCGTCTCCGCATCGATCTCTACTAGAGAGGCTACGATCTCCCCTTCGATACCGATCGTGACTCCTCCTTCATGTTTCAGGTAAAGAGGGCCATTCGACTGTACTTTTCCTAGAATCTTTGCAAGATGGTTCCCTTTTATCGAAAGGTGGAGTCCTTGACTTTCATTAGATTGGAAAATGGTCACAACTTCATCTTCTCCAAGATCGAAGGTATCCCATTCAATATGGGCATTGTTTTCCACTTCGATCATGAGTTCTTGATCGTAAGAGGTAATAAAGGCTTCTCCTTCTACCACCTTGGGCGCCGTTGGCAAGGCAAAAAGAAAAATAGGTAAGAAACAGGCTATAAAAAAGCTTAAGATTGAACGCATCATGACCACCATGGTTTTAAATGAAATCTTAATAATTGTTTTCCATCTCTTGGAATTTTTTCAAGAAAAAAATTGCTGTTTCCCGAATTTTTTTGTATAGGCAAAGGGATGAAGTGGTTTTATGTGCTTACTTTAGTTCCTCTCTGCCTGCTTGGGCAGCCTAAAGGGCTCGACATCCGCTCAGGGCAGCTCACTTTTAAGGATGGGACGGTCACCCAAACCTCTGCTAAAGCGATCGCCCATTGGGATGATTTTTCGGTCGGTAAGGGAGAGACTCTTCGTTTTGTCCAACCCAGTAAAGATGCGGCCATTTTAAACCGCGTTGTTGGCAAAAGCATAAGCCAAATTCTCGGAAGTTTAAAAGCTAACGGGAACGTCATTCTTATCAACCCCAATGGCGTCTACATCTCAGGCGACATCCAAACAGCCGGCTTTATCGCATCGACCGCAGATATCTCTAATGAAAATTTCCTTAACGGCAAAGAGCTACAATTTGGTCCCACCGATGGAGAGATCACCAATGCCGGTCACATCTCTTGCCCAGGCGGCGATGTCTACCTCATTGCAAAAAAGGTTGATAACTCGGGAGAGATCGAAGGGCATCAGGTCGTTATCCGCCCCCATAACAACCCCAAAGTCCTCATCCGCGCCGACGATACCGACATTTCCTCTACTTACGAAAAGGCGATTTCCCATACCGGTACCATCCGCGCGTTTGCCACCAAAGAAGAGGGGGGCAAAATTTACCTCGTAGCTTTCGAAGGGACGACTGAGGTAGATGGCACCCTTATCGGTGATGAGGTCCATGTCCTAGGTCAAGAGGTCACACTCAAAGAAAACACCCACATCGATGCGTCAGGTCCCTCAGGAGGAACGGTCCTCATCGGTGGTGATTATCAAGGGGCAAACCCCGATATTTTCAACGCGCAAAATGTCTATGTTGCTAAGGGAGCAGAGGTCAAAGCCAACAGTACTGGCAGCGGTGATGGAGGAAAGGTCATTTACTGGTCTGATGGGATCACAACCGTTTGTAGCCACACAAGTGTTCGTGGTGGACCTGAAGGTGGAAATGGTGGTTTTGTGGAGGTTTCAAGCCGAGGAGAGCTTTACTATGGAGGAACCAATGACTCAAAAGCTCCTTGTGGAAAATGGGGAGAAATCCTATTTGATCCTTCCAATGTGAATGTTGCTGCAGGAGCAGATACCAACATAGGAGGAAGTCCTAATTGGACCCCTACTGGAGTATCTCCAGCCAATTTGACTCCCACAACGCTTCAGTCGTCGCTCAATAGCAATGGAGCTGTAACGTTGACCACAGCCAGCGGAGATACTGAAGCAGGAACCCTTACCTTTACAGATCCTGTGACCTGGGGAACGGGAGGGGCGGTTGAAAATGCCTCTTTCACTTGCACAGCAAATAGTACGATTACCTTCAATGCAGCTGTAACCAACAATGGAACAGGGACATTTACTTGTTCTGGAAGTCAGGTAGTTTTTAATGCAGATGTGACAAACAGCGGAGGCAATTTCAATGTTAATGCTGGGTCGAATATCACGGTAAATAGTGGGGTAACGATCCAAAACAGCGGAGCGGGAGGAATCACTTTTAAAGGGAGTCGAGGAAGCTCAGCAACAGAGATTCAGATTGATCGTGCAACGATTTCAACGGTTTTAGGAGCAATCAACCTTAATGGAACGGGGGTGACGACCGCTGATGGGGATGATGTGCGGATTACTGGGGCAACGGCTTCTGTGTCTTCTACTTCAGGAGCGATCAACATTAAGGGTCAAGGGGATAATGTAAGCAATACCGTTGGGCTAGAGGTTTCGGAGGGGGCTCGAATTACCTCAGAATCAGGAGACATTAGTTTTAATGGAAGAGGAGGATTCTCCTTAACATCAACGAATCAAGATGGGATCCTTTTAACAGGAACAGATACGATGGTTTCAACAACGGGAGGAGGAAGTATTACCCTTGTTGGAAATGGTCGTGGAGCTGCTTTTTCGCAAAATAACATGGGTGTTGTCATCGCAAGTGGCGCTCAAGTCACTGCAGCGACAACAGGGAAAATTAGTATCACGGGAACGGGAGGATCTGGAATCCGCGATGAAAAAGGGGTCTATCTTACAGGAGCAGATGTCCTTGTTCAAACAGATACCGGTGATATTAAGATTGTAGGGACAGGAAGGGCCAATGACACGAACTTTGGAGAAAGCAATAATGAAGGAATTATGCTCAATGGAGGAGTGATTATCCGGTCAGCGGGAGGAGCGATCAACTTAACAGGACGGGGTCCTAGTGCAAACTCAATTCGGTCTCCAGGAATTCGGATTAATAACAGCTCGGTTGCCAATAGTGGCGATGGAACGATTACAATGTATGGACAGGTTTCTCGCCAGCCTACATCGGATCAAGTCTCTATTATTTTGAGCTCAGCAACAATTACAGGTGTCAATGGAGCGATCAGCATTACTGGAGATATTCCTGTAGGAGGAGGCTTAAGAGCTGGTGGGGGGATTAGTTGTGCAGGTGGAACGATCAGCACGACAGGAACTGGAACAATTACTCTCATAGGGAGGACGGTGCCAGGGGCAAGAACTACTACTAGCGCTAGGGGAGGTCCTGGAATCGCAATAACAGGTAATGCTTTGATATCAAATACTTTATCAGGTGTAAATGCTCCTAAGATATTGCTAAATGGGCGGGGTTCTGTTGGGCGGTTAGCTATCGGTAACGGGATCTACATGGATTCGGGGACAATTTCTACAACCAGTGGAGAGATAGAACTGATTGGCTCTTGCCGGAATTTTAGTGGTTTTGTGACTGGAGTTTTTATTGCGAATGGAATTGGGCTTGAAGGGACAGCGGCAGTGTCTTCAACCACTGGGGCCATTTTATTTACAGGGACTGGATTAGATCCAGGAAGGTTGAATACCGCAACAACCAATGCAGGAATTACTATTGCTGGAGGGGCCTCCATCTCTTCAAATGGAGGGGTCACTTTTATGGGGACAGGGAGCACAGTTGACACAGCAAGTCGTGGCATTGCACTCACTGGAGGAACAATTTCAACAACCAGCGCCCCTATTAGCTTAACTGGAGTTGGGGGGACCCGTGGGAGTTCTCTAGGAATTTTCACAAGTGGATCTCCTACAGTTACCTCTGCTACTGGCGCTATTTCCATCACAGGGAGCCCCAATGCCACCGCTCCCCCTGGAACCGGTGCAAGAGGAATCTCGATGACTGGAGGGACAGTGAGCTTAACAGGGGCAGGATCGGTCACTATGACAGGAACAGGTTCTTCTGAAGGAGGAACAGGGTCTCACGGGATTTCAATGTCAGGGTCTTCAACAGAGGTCACAGCTTCGGATGGATCGATTTTAATAGATGGGGTAGGGGGAGGCTCTGTAGCAAGTAACTGTGATGGCATTGTGATTCAATCAGGGGCAAAGATACGGGGCACCTCTACAGCATCTGTGACTTTAGTCGGAATTGGAGGAGTCAATGGAAACACCTTTAATAACGATGGAATTGCAATTAGTGGGGCAAGTTCTGAAATCTCCATAGCCAGTGGCGCCCTTTCTTTAGCAGGAACAGGGGGAGGAACCACCACCGGCAATAAGGGGATCCGCATTGACAGTAATGGAAGTCTTATTGGGAAAAGTGGCGCTGTCAATGCTGTGGGAATAGGGGGCTCAGGGACAAGTGAAAACGATGGAATCTTTATCATCAACCCAATAAGCTCTATTACTGCAGTCGACTCCTCGTCCTTTAATGTCACAGGAAGAGGGATGGGTTCAGCAAGTCCAGGCCGGGGAATTTTTATTGGAGCAGGGGGGCTTGTAGAAACAACAGGCTCAGGCACCCTAACCCTTGATGGAATAGGGAACGGGATTGGTTCTGACAGCTATGGAGTTGAAATCGTTGGAGTAGGAACCCAAATCGAAAACTCAGGAACAGGAATCCTTACCCTCATCGGTCGAGAAAATGGAGCCACTAAAACAGGACTGCACTTTGGAGACTTTGCCAATGTGAACACCAACTCGACAGGAAGTGTGACCCTTCAAGCCTTAAGCGATCTTGTGGTCGGCTCGAGTGGGTCAACAACGGCTACCGGCACTGGAACCATCACCTTCGATGCTGCTGACAACCTCTTCATTTTAGGAGGAGCTTCCTTCGGTGTTGACGCGGGGCTCGGTCGCTTCATCGCAGGTGCCGACATCGACATCTCAGAAGGAGCAACCTTTATAGCAACCAGTGGAAACTTTACCTTCGTTGTTGATAATGACTTTCCCACTTCGCCCCTCTTTGGTCCAGGGACCTTTAACTTTACCAGCAGTACCATTACCACTCCTGGAGAAGTAAGGATTTACACTTCCGAACAGTCTCTAAATTCAGCTGCTGGAGAGACCATTAATGGGGAGGTCTTTAATCCCGGAGCAATAGGCGTTGATAGCGCTACCGAAAAGTTTGGTTTTTACTTCCCCGGAGGAACTTATGGTGGAGGAGCCTTCAACTTTTACTATAAAGTCCCATCCCCCGTAGACATCATTGCAGGAACAGTCGCTATTCAGCGAGAGATCATTGTCAATCTCAAACAACTGCCCGATCTTCTCCCCGTTTTAAAAGCGTCCCGTCTTCCCTACCAGTTCCCAAATTTCCACTTCTCCATCTGCACCGAAAATGGAGTGTGCAGCCCCAGCCTTTCTCCTTACGGGTCGTTTATCTTTGAAGACGACGTTTACTGGATCGGCATTTCGCAATAAACTTGTTTTTTTAGCCCAAAATTTGTAAGGTAAAATTTTTAATAACTATAAGATCATAGATACCAATGCGTCGATACCTTTTTTTAACCCTTTTACTCTTGTCTTTTTCCGCTTATGGAGAAGAAGAGGAAGAAGTTGCAGTGATTGAAGAAGCCCTTCCAAGGCTTCCTTCAGCTCCCGAACAAAAGCGTTCAGCTACCTTTATCCGTGAGCTTAAAGGGATTGTTCTTGTTGGGGATCCAGAGCATATTCTAGAGGGCGATCAGCTCAAAGAGGCACAAGGAATCGAGTTTTCTAATATCAAGGTTCCAGGAAATGCTAAAACTCTCCGAAGACGTTTATCAGCCTTCTTGGGTCATAAAGTCGATCAAGATACCTTGGGTGAGATCAAAGAGGTCATTACAAGCTACTATCAACAGGCCTCACATCCCCTTGTTTTAGTCGAGATTCCTCAGCAAGATATTTCGGAAAGTGTGATTCAAGTCCTTGTTTTAGGAAGCCGTTTAGGCGCTGTTAAAGTTGAAGGAAACACCTGGAGCTCTAGTCTCAGACTCAGAGAATATGTCGACCTCATTCCTAATCAGCAGATCAATGAATCCCGTCTGATGAAAGATGTCTACTTTATCAATCGGAATCCCTTTAGACGGGTTGATATTGTCTATGCTCCTGGGGAAGAGCCCCAGACAACCGATGTGATCCTATCGGTTCGCGAAAGACGGGCCTGGCGTTTTTATGCCGGCGCAGAAAACACAGGGGTTGAACCCACAGAGCGAGGACGGTGGTATGCCGGCTTTAACTGGGGAAATGCCTTCTGTCTTGGCCACATCCTATCCTACCAATTTACAAGCGCTTTCGATGTGAATCGTTTTCACGCCCATACTGGAGAGTATACCGCCCCCTTACCATGGAAACATGTCTTCACCGTCTATGGAGGTTACTCGAGGGTCAAGCCGAAAGATCTCAAACCACCGATTAAAAGCAACGAAGGGTGGAGCATGCAGGTGAGTGCACGCTATAACGTTCCCCTAAACATAACGCAGTATCTGGAACATGAGTTTACCGTTGGCGCCGACTTTAAACGGACCAACAACACCTTTGAATTTGAAGAAGACTTCCCCCTCCTCGGAAGACCCGTTAACTTGACCCAGCTTGTTGTCGGTTACGCCGGAAACTACAATAGAAGTAGCTACCGTCTCGACTTTGATGGTGATCTTTATTGGTCACCCGGTAACCTTTTTGCCGATCAGTCAGACGCTGCCTATGACTCACTTCGTCCCGATGCCAAAAACCATTGGGTTTACTTTCGCGGATCGTTTGTTTACTTGCAACGCCTTCCCAAGTCTTTCTCCTTATCCCTCCTTGCTAGAGGGCAAATCGCAAGCCAAAACCTCCTTCCTAGCGAGCAGTTTGGCCTTGGGGGATACAGCACCGTTCGCGGCTATGACCAGCGAGAGGTGAACAAGGATGGAGCTATCCTCCTGAGTGGAGAAGCAAGAAGTCCCGCCTTCCGCGTCCTTAAAAACATCAAGTCGCAGTGGAAAGTGGATGATGCAATGCAGTTCCTTATTTTCCTTGATTATGGATGGGGAAGTGATCACAACGCCCTTCCCGGTGAGCGGAAAACCGACTACCTCTTTGGGACAGGACCTGGTGTTCGCTACACCATTGAGCCCTACCTAACTGCCCGCCTTGACTGGGGAATTAAGCTCCACAAGAAGGCCGAATTTGGTGGAGGGAACACGATGGTCCACTTCAACGTCACCGCCAGCTACTAGAAATAGCAAGCGCTTTAAAATAAGTTGTATGCAGGTTTATTTTCTGTATGCTTGACGTAATCCGTAATGCGCGCTATAATAAAAGCATGATTTGGTCATTTAAGGACAAACATACCAAAGCTTTATATGAAGGCAAAACTGTAAAAAAGTAGAAGTCCTTTTCAAGGCAGGCCGAAAAAAGGCTACAAATTTTAGATATGGCAGTTTCTTTAGAAGATTTGAAAAATTTGCCGAGTAATCGGTTTGAGTCTTTAAAAGGAAAAAGAAAAGGGCAATATAGTGTTAGAGTGAATAGCCAGTGGAGAGTTTGCTTCAACTGGATAAATAAAGAGCCCTGTAATGTCGAGATTGTAGACTATCATTAGTTGAGGAGTTAAGTAATGGCTAATAAAATGAGACCTATACATCCTGGGGAAGTTTTAAAGGATGAGCTAGAAGTGCTTGATTTATCAGCAAGCGCTCTTGCCAGGGCTCTTGCAGTTCCTGCTAATCGAATTTCTTTTATATTAAATGGGAAAAGAGCTGTTACCGCTGATACTGCCCCAGGACACCTGCAAAGTCTAAGTCATATCCCTGCCAACCTGGTAAGTGTACGGAGAGGATTAACTAAGTAACCTATTGCCTGCATAGGCAAGCTTTTCTGATATTTTCTCTTCTTTCGATCAGCCTCAGGAGGAAACATGACCCTCATTGCATTCAGACTGAGGTTTCTCAGTGCACCAAGAATTCCACCCTTTTGGCGACTGTTACTGTACTGGTGGTCTTCAAGCCAACTCCGATCCTTGACGTGGTGCAGACCATTCTCCACCTCCCAGTGCTTTCTGGTCTTATCCAGAAATTTTTCTGGTGGCAATTCTGACTTGGGGCAGGAGGTAATTCCATAGTGATGCTCATGATTTATAAGAGCATCATTTAGATAAGTGCTTTTTCTTAAACAGCCTACCTGAAAAGCTGCGGGAAAACTGAGGTCTTTTCGAATGTAGTTGGCGGTGAAGTCATTGCAGATCCACAGCTCACGAATAATGGTTTTCCCTGATTTTTTTTTCGACTGTTTTTGCATCTGGAGCTCGCTTAGATTTTTCATCGTCAAAATGAAGCCGAAGAACTTCGTAAACATGCTCTTGATTCCCTTTGATCTGCACCAAATAGTGCTTGCCCATTCGAGCAATCTCTTTACAAAGATCTCTACCATTAAAAGCCGCATCGCCGGTAAGAAGACGTAGACCTGGGTATTTGTCAAAAAGACCTTCAAGCATGGTTTTCAGGGTGGTGGACTCACCCTTCTTCTTTGGAATTTCTGATTGCGCAAGAACCATTTGCACATCATGAGCAAACACGTTTACCATATAAATTGGATTGCCATTCTCATCACAAACATTTCTAAGAGCTTTTCCATCAACGCTTGCATCGATTTCTCTTTCAGACAATTTAGTACTTACCCACTCTTGGAAAATCTCTTCAAGCTCTGTTCTATCCAGTTTTTTTAGAACGCGACCTATTGTCGTTGCATCAGGTGGAGCATCTCTATTAAAGCCAAGCGGCTCCTTAATTACACTCCAGCACTGACTGGCAAATTCTACAATGTGTTCCAAGCAGACAAGTCGACAGCAGAAGCCCAAAATCACAAGTTTAAGAATTGAATGAAAGTCGTGACGAACACCACGCTTTTTTCTAGGATCCGAAATCCCATGGAGGGCTTTGAAGAGTGGTAGGGTAGTGGGATTAAATGTTTTGTTAGATGTTTGGGTGCTCATGCTGGCTCGCCTTGGTTATATTGGATACGAAACCAACCATTTATGCATATTTAAAAATTTAAGTCACGACTTTGCAGGGATCCTGATAATGAAGGTGGTAGTTTTATAGGTTTTTTAGAACCGTAATTATTTTATGGATAATTTTAATATAACAATAGCTAGTGTTCCTGATAGAGATGAACTCGTTTGTGAAATTTTATATAAAGGTTTTCAGTGGGCAGAGATTTCTCATGAAACAGAAGAAATGACGATACAGTTTTTTCCCTATCCAAAGCGGGATTACTGGGAGTTTAATTTAGATGAAGCTTTAGCTACTCTAGAGAAAGCTAAAAAACGAATGATTGGTCTAGGACCTAAGCATCCTACCCCAATAGACGCTAGGTGTGTAGACATTAGAAAGTATTTAGAGTTTTTTGAGAGAGGAGAAATTTTAGGAGTAATCTATAAAGGAGATAAAGTCTTCTTAACTCTAGAAAGCTCCTACATTAATCCAAAAGCTGTCGATAATAGGACTATTCTCTCAAAAAATTGCACTTTGCGAGGAAAGCTAGTACTTCAACGTGTAGAATCTTATTGTTTGGATAACAAGAAAACGCAACCTCCTAAAAAACAATTATTTGCAGGTGGAAAAATAGTTAAGCTGGAGCTGAAGCAAACTGTTGCTGAGATTGTATTTGAGTACAAAGAGCAGAGTATAAAAAAGCGGGTAGCAGTTAAAATTGAAGCGCAGAAAATTTATTGGGAAAACCTTCCCACACTAAGTTTAATCGAGGCTTTTAACTTTAAGGAGTAGCTGTTGTAGGAAGTGCATTGACACAACCAGTCTCCGTAGGGAAACCAGGAGAATATTGGCAAAAGGGGCGACTTCAATGAGAAAACCGAGGGAGCCTTGAAACGGGTATGCTTCTTGGGTTAGAAGTCTTATTCGAGTCTTAGGGTGTTGTTTGTATCCATATGGCCTTTTGTACAGTTACAGATATTATTCCAAATGCTGTCTATGTTGTTAGATTGCTGATTAAGTGTAGTTTCTTCACCTTTTAATTCAATAAAATCAAGATCCTTGCCATGTTTGGTAAGATTTTCTTGATAAATCTTAGCACTAATCTCAGGAGTTTCTTTTGTGAATGTTACTTCAAAATTCAATAAAATGATCCTCAGAGCTGTTTCTATTTTATTTTCCGGTAATGGGGCATTGTTTTCTTTTTGTATTAGAGTTAAAGGCGTTTTAGCTTTTGGGTTAAGATCAATCGATACGGTACTATTATGAATTTTTTTCCAGATACCTTCTAATTCGTCAGTTTGTAAAGAGCTTGTATCCATCTCTTTTCCATGTAGGTTGATTTTGGTGATGGGATCTCGATCTTTCCAAAACTTTTTGATAGAGATAGTAGCGTTAATTTTGTTATCAGCTTTATTAAATTTTACTGAATAATGGGTGCTAAGTGGCACTTGAAAAGTAATACTATTATCGGTTTTTTCAACCTTTGTAAGGTTATTGGTTACAGAATGAAGATTGCTTGCTGCTGTGGGCTTGAAGACATTTTTAACTCCTTATATTTTAAAGAAAAACACCTTTATTTTAACCATGATTTTTTTTGTCAACTATTTTTGCTGCTGTTACGTTATACCCACAACAAGTTCAAGAATTGAATTTTCGACAGCTTTCGCGTTGCCCAAAACCAATTCTTGAATTTGTTGTGGGTATAGTTACCCTGAAAGTATTGAGGCTTGGCAGGCTACCACATAGAATATAGAGGAAATTATTGGCCTTGTTCACCTTTAAAGGTAAAAAGTTCGCACATTTATCGGTGGTATCTTTCATCCAACTAAGAAGGGATTTGTTGTTCAGGAAAAAGTGTGTGAAAAGGTGAACAAGGCCAAATTATTCCTCTGCCTTGAGCACTTTCATGAAGGCTTCCTGGGGGATGGTTACCTTCCCAATTTCTTTCATCTTTTTCTTTCCCTTCTTTTGCTTTTCCCAGAGTTTTCTCTTTCGGGTAATATCGCCCCCATAACACTTGGCGGTCACATTTTTTGAGAGGGCGGAGAGGGTTTCGCGGGCAACGATTTTGCCTCCGATCGCTGCTTGGATGGGTACCTTAAATTGTTGGCGGGGGATCACCTCTTTAAGCTTTTTACAAATCGCCCGTCCCTTTGCTTCCGCCTTGGTCGTGTGGACAAGGCAAGAGAAGGCGTCGACTACTTCATCATTGACGCGGATCTCGAGCTTGATAATAGAGCCGATCTCATACTTATCAAACTCGTAGTCGAAGGAGGCATAGCCACGGGTGACCGACTTGAGCTTATCATTAAAGTCGGTGATGATTTCATTCATCGGGAAGCGAAAGGTCAGTAGGAGGCGACTGCCTCCCATCGACTCGGTTTTATCGAGGGTGCCCCGTTTTTCAGTTCCAAGAGCCATGATCGGACCGAGAAAATCGGAAGGGGTCATGATGTGAGCGACGACCCACGGCTCTTCCACATGTTCGATCGTTGCGGGGTCAGGGTAATGAGCCGGGTTATCGATATGTTTTTCCTCTCCCTTCGAAAGGGTCACCTTGTAGACAACGCTCGGCGCTGTTGTGATGATGTCGAGGTCAAACTCCCGCTGCAGTCGCTCAAAGGTAATCTCCAAATGGAGGAGGCCAAGGAAGCCACACCGGAAGCCAAAACCTAGAGCTAGGCTACTTTCTTGCTCGACATGAAGGGCTGAATCATTGAGCTGCAGTTTGACCAAGGCATCGCGGACATTTTCAAACTCAGAAGAGTCGATGGGGTAGATCCCTGCATAGACCACAGGCTTGATCACCTTAAAGCCGGGAAGGGGATCGGTCGCTCCCCCTCTAAACGAGGTAATCGTATCGCCGATTTTGATGTCGGAGGTTTTTTTGATATTGGCAACGACGTAGCCTACTTCTCCTGGGCGGAGAATATCGACCTTTTTCTCATCGGGAGAGAAGATCCCTACTTCCAGGACTTCAAAAGCCTTGTCGGTTGCCATCATTTTGATCTGTGTGCCCCGCTTTATTTCGCCACTGACCACGCGCGCGTAGATCATCACCCCGCGGTAAGGGTCATAGTGGGAGTCAAAGACAAGGGCCTTGAGCGTTTCATCTTCGGCCTCCTTTGGAGGGGGGACATCGACAAGGATCCGCTCTAAGATTTCTTCGATTCCTTGCCCCGTCTTTGCTGAGCAGAGGATGGCGTCTTCTGCTTCAAGACCGATCACCTCTTCGATCTGCTTTTTGGCCTCTTCGGGGTCGGCTGCCGGCAGGTCAATCTTATTTAAGATGGGGACAATTTCGAGGTCGCGCTCGACTGCTAGGTGGACGTTAGCGAGGGTTTGCGCTTGGACCCCTTGGGCGGCATCGACAATAAGAAGAGCTCCCTCGCAAGCTGAAAGCGATCTTGAAACCTCATAGGAAAAGTCAACGTGGCCGGGGGTGTCGATAAAGTTAAACTGGTAGGTGTTGCCATCTTTGGCTTGGTAATACATCGTGACCGGGTGGGCTTTGATCGTGATGCCCCGCTCCCGTTCGAGCTCCATATCGTCGAGGAGCTGCTCCTGCATCTCTCGGTCGGGGACGGTGCCGGTAACCTGGAGGAGGCGATCGGAAATGGTCGACTTTCCATGGTCGATGTGGGCAATGATTGAAAAATTGCGAATATACTTCGGATTATAATTAAAACCCAAATGATGTTCCATTACCATTTATCTGAATTCTCCCTTTTTACTGATAAACCGATCTTGATTCTCCCCTATAGCGCCTTTGGCTATGGGGTCGTCGCAAGCCTCGACTTCTCGAAAAAACTGAAAATACATCTAAATGCTCCTAGGTTCTGTTGAGAAATTTATTGCTAGATCATCACTTGGGTTTTGAATGCCATACCGTGAGTGTACCCTATTCGGGCTTAGAATCCAAGGGCTTTCCATTCAGAGATATTGCGCGATTTAGAGCTAAAGTTTACCCCGACATGTATGAGTTTTTTCCCACTCTGGGTATATTTTTCACCGTACTTTGTGTTTTTGATCTGCTCAAGGGCAGCGTCTGCTGACTGGTCCTTCTTGAACTCAAAAATATAGATGATCAAGGGCATCTCAACAACGAGGTCGATCCGGCCAATATTGGTCTTTTGTTCGGAGTAGGTTTTGATCCCCATCCCCTCTAGCAAGCTAAGAAAAACAGCATGGTAAAAACCCTCTCGAGCATTTTCAAATAGGGTGTAGGGGACACTTGCAAAGTAGTGATTGATGCGTTCAAAGAAGGCATCTAAGTCGATATTTTCGAGTTCTTGCTTGCACTCTGCAGCTGCTGTGATAACCTTTGAAGGCTTAATCTCTGCAAAGTCTGAGAGAAGAGAGTCAAAAAAGGCCTCCCTTACCTCTTGGTTGGGAAAATCGAGTTCGTAAAGAGAGGTTTGTGGGTCGTAGTTTCGAAGAGTCAAATAGCCTGTTTGCCACATTAGAGCTTGCAAGTCGATTTTCTGAATGTCATTGATATTTAAAAGTTCTGTCTCTTTGGCCTCTGATTGACTAAGGTCTAATGAAGAGAGCGGTCTTTCTTTGATTTGCTCGATTAAAAATGAGGGAGTGACTGTGCTGTACCAGTAGCTTTGGGTGTGGCCTGTCTTTAGGAACTTTAGCGTTGAGTGAGGGTTGTAGACAGGGGCTCCCTCTCTTGAAAAGCGGTATCCATTGTACCAGCGGCGCATTTCATTGATCAGTGATTCCTGACTTGATCCCTTTGCAAGGTGGTCAAGGTGGTCGGCAAAAGACTTCCTGATCTCCTCTTCGGTGTAACCCATGATTGTGCTAGATATTGGGTCGACCGTAATATCTTCGAGGTTGTTAAATCCAGAAAATAGTGAAACCTGGGAGAACTTGCTCACTCCTGTAACAAAGACAAATTTTAGGTGCTCATCGAGCCCTTTCAAAGTGCCAAAGAAGCTTTTTAGAATTTCGCGGTTCGCTTTAGCGATTTCTGGAGATGAAAGGCGGTCAATCAGAGGCTTGTCATACTCATCGATAAGAACGATAACCTTATTGTCTTTAGTGAGCTCTTCAACAAGGTTATCCAAACCTTCTTCCACAGAAGGAATATCAACATTTTTATTGTAAAGCTTGCTGGCTTTTTTGAGGGTTCTCTTGAGGCTTGCTTCCAACTGCTCTGGGGTGTGCGAAGGGATTTTTGTAAAATCAAAGTAGATGACAGGATGCTTTTCCCAGCTATAATCGCTTGAATAAATTGCGCAATCCTTAAAAAGCTCTTTATTTCCCAGGAAAATTTCCTTAAGGGTGTTTAGAAAAAGAGACTTTCCAAAGCGTCGTGGTCTTGCTAGGAAATAGTACGCCCCCCCACGAATCAGTTTGAGAGCGTGCTCTGTCTTATCGACGTAGACATACCCATTCGTAATGATCTTATCAATTGTCTGGATTCCAATAGGGAGCTTCTTCATAGCCTTAATTTTACACGATTCAGATATAAAAAAAAAGCCCTCCCAGATGGGGAGGGCTTTCGAAAAGATATAGAGTCTTCTCTAACCTTTGTTTTAGGTAGTAGCAGCGGGCTCTTCTGCCGTTTTGGCAGTAGGCTCGGCTTCTTCCACCTCTTTCGCCTCTTCGGGTGCTTTCTCTTCTTCTTTCTTTGAAGTGAGACTGAGGAACTGCTTGTTCAACGAGCGAGCAGCTGTAATCCACGCAAAGATGACTCCAAGAAGAATAACGGCAACATAGGGAGCCGCACCTGCAACAGTCGCTGCACCAACGAGAGGCAGAAGAATGTTGTAAATAAGGGCTCCACCTGACTTACCGAGACGTGCGCCAACGACGTCAATCGCTGCTTTACCTTTAACTTTCTCTTCCTGTCCGAGAGGGATATAAGCCATTTCCTTTGTTGGATCAAAGAAGGAGTACTTTGCTGATTTACTAGAGATATTCTGGATTGTTCCAAAAATCACTGCAAGCATAAGAGGGGTTGTTCCGATTGCTGCAACCATACCGCTCATTTTGCTGCCAAAAATGATGAACGTGAAGAATGCCACACCGGTTACAAGAATCATGATCGGAGTGATAAGGGCGGTTTTTCCCCATCCAAAACGTCGTACAACTGTTCCTCCTAGGAAGAAGGTGACGAGGATGGTAACGATACCGGTTTTCTCTGAGAATCCTCCCATGAAGGCTTGGTAAGCGTTATTGCTCGGGTATTGGTGATGGAGTTGGTCTTTCCAGGTCACTTCAACAAGGTTGATCGCGATACCATAGCCAATAACGAGAAGGGCTATACACCCCATGTATTTCGACCGAACAAGATACATAAAGCTCTCTTTGATAGAGAGTTTCGGCTTCTTCTTTTTTGCTGTCTTCTGTTCGCTAGGATCATAGAACCGTTTATCGGTAAGGACATATTTGTTAATCCACCAGTAGAGCCCGAGAACAAGGAGGCCTGCAATGACAACCATTGCCATGGTGTAGTTAAGAGTAACCTGCCACGGATCTGCAGCGGTAAGTCCTTCACGGATCTTTGCTGCCCACTGAATGAAGCGCCCTGAAAGGATCAGGGAGACATTGGCGAACATCGCAAAGATGGTGTAGAAACGTTTTGACTCAGAAACCTTACTGATATCGTTGGCAAATCCCCAGAAAAGCAGGGAGATTGCCATACTTCCCCACAGCTCCGACATCACGTAGAAGAGGGAGAAGGTCCAGTTACGAATTACATCAACCAATCCTTTCATTCCTGCAGGAAGGGTGGTTTGCAACATGTCACAAAAAGCGTGAGGGTGCAAAGCTTCTCTAAAAGGATAGAGAACGGTTCCAAAGAGGCCAAAGAAGACGATAAAGGGAATCACTGTTGAGTAAAACAGCTTGGTTTTGCTCAGTTTGTTACTCATCTTTGCGTAGATGAGCATGAACAAGATCGCACAAGGCATCACCGCCCATAGTTTGAGGAAGGGGATGACCTGTGAACCTTTCGCCGCTGTTACAACGAGGGTATCTTTGGTATCTCGTAGGATCGTGTAATTAAAAAGAATAAAAAAGAATAGAAGAACCATCGGAATGAGTTTTTTAAGCTCAAAGCGATGAACAGGCCAAAGGCGTGAGCGCCACTTGCCAAATTCTTGTGTAGTTGATGCCATATTGCGTTTCCTTTAAACATTTTTTTTGTAGTGTTCTCAATCAATCGTTGAGAACTCTTCGATTTTCAGGAAACCCATTATAGAGGATCTCCGTTATAAATCAAGAAAAAAAAACCACCATAGGGGGAGAGTGAAATGATTTTTGTGTTTTGACGGTTTGTGTTAGGTAAAAAATTTAATGTGAGCTGTCCGCGGCTTCGAGATGGATGTGCAAAATTGGTCCGAGCGAGTGGGTGGATCAGTGCTTCGCACGGCCCCCCGAGGAGGATCGATTTGGCTTGCCAGATTGAAGATCAAGGGGCAGCGGGGGCGCCAGCCCCGACGCATCTATAATATGGTTCCCTATAATAATTATATAAAAAGAAGCGCCCTAGAATAGGGCGCTTCTTAGTAAGTAGGACGTAAATAGAAGGAAATTAGTTTCCAACCATCCCTTCGGCTCCAGCGGCAATGAGAGCCTGCTGAGCATTGACAGCCTCCACATAACCATTCCAAAGCTCATGATCCACCGTTCCATGACGGACTGCTTGGATAAGCTCCCGCTTACACTGCGCTAAAGATTTCTTGGGGCTGAGAAGAGAGATCATCTCTTTGTCCCCTGACATCCGCGCCATGTTAAGAAGTCTTTCCATCTGAAGCTTAGAAAAAGCTAGACCCTCTTTCTTCTTGCGAGATCCCCGCGCAGCTCTTTGCTTCGGAGGAACAACAAGAGGTCGGTCCGCTTTAATAATAAACTTTTCAATCATCGACGTGAGTTCGCTGGGCTCTTTATACTTCATCTTTCTGAGAGTGAAATGATGGATGTACCCACCAGTATTTACTGGAATGTACTTACATAAATCATTCTCTTTCTTGCCTCTGACCTTTTTAATGGCTTTGGCTATTACACCTTCAAGCTCTTCAAGCTTTTTTGTGTTTGTTTTGGCAGGTTCTTCTTCAGTAAAACTCATGGTGGCTACCTTTTCTTTGGTTTTTTTAAATAAATTTAATTTAAATAATGGGAAAATTTGTTTTCACTATTTGCCTTTTAATCTCGATACATTTTTATAATATTGCTAATTTTTAATGCAATACTTATTTTCATTTTTTTCACAAATAGTTCTAACTCATAAGTGAAATAGTTTCGTATTTTATGCGAGTTTAGTAAAACAAGAACTTTAGCGCAACAATTAATTCTTGCATAGGAATTCCTTGAGCGCCTATTTTGAGATATTCGAGCACCTTGAAATAAGCGGGTTATGGGTCAAGAAACAGGCGATAAAAAAAATTTGAACAACGTAAAAAATTTTCTTGCTGTTTTAGCGGGAAAGGGGGGCGTCGGAAAATCAACGGTTGCGCACGGTCTTGCTCAAGCCTTTCACAGAAAGGGGTTTAGGGTTGGAGTTCTCGATGCCGATATTTATGGCCCTTCAAGCTCCTATCTCCTTCCACCCGATACGTTCCCCAAGGTAAAAGGGGAAAAGGTCCTCCCGGCGATTTCAGGGGGAATTAAGACCCTATCTGCAGCCCATTTCCCAAGGGGAAAGAGGGCCTCTGTGGTTCGCGCCCCGATTGCTACACAGATCGTTTCCCAGTTTATTGAAGAGGTGAAGTGGGGAGATCTTGACTTTCTCCTTGTCGACTTTCCGCCAGGAACAGGAGATATCCAAATTTCGCTTATGCAAAAAATTTTCTTTACAGGGGCGCTGGTTGTTACGACTCCTCAGGAGCTTGCCCTTCTCGATGTGAGGAAGTCGATGGAGATGTGCCTTCAAATGGGGGTGCAGATGGCGGGGATCGTTGAAAATATGAGTTACTTTTCTCCCCCTGGAAGTGAAGAAAAATACCCTCTATTTGGAGAGGGAGGAGGACAAAAACTTGCCGATGAGTTTGCGGTTCCCCTTTTAGCAGAGATTCCGATCCACCCCAATCCAGATATTTTTGATACTTTAGTAGGAAAGCTTTCTTTAGGTAAAAATGAGTGTGAAATAAAACAAGAAGACCGGTATCATTTCTCTATTAGGTGGGTCGATGGCAAGAAAAGTCTTTACCGGTTTAGTGATCTCCAAAGCCATTGCCCCTGTGTAAAGTGTAAGGAAAAAGCTCCGCTTACTCATGTAGAAGGGGAGAAGATCATTCCAGTTGGGAGCTATGGAGTTCAGGTGATTTTTTCGAAAGGGTGCTCCAAAGGGATTTATCCCTTTTCACTGTTAAGGAAATTAGGATGAGACAGCTTCTCTTAGTTTTAAGTTTGTGTTTTCTAGCCGCTTGTGGAAAGCCGGTGAATCAATCCTATATGGAAGAAAGTGGGAAGGTTAAAGTTTTATCGACCACCGCGATGATCGACGACTTAGTTGCGGCAGTCGGAGGGGAAGAGATCGACCACCTCAGTCTCATTGTGGGTGATCTCGATCCCCATAGTTACGAACTGGTGAAGGGGGATGATGAAAAACTCGCCCGCGCCGATCTTATTTTCTATAATGGGCTAGGGCTCGAACATGGGGCAAGCTTAAGTAAACACTTAGATTTCCACCCAGAAGCGCTTCCCCTTGGAGACATCCTTTATCGGCAAAACCCCGACTCTTTCATCGTGATTGAAGGACAGCTCGACCCCCATTTTTGGATGGATGTCGCCCTTTTTGCTCAAACGATCGATCCGATCGTGGCGGCTCTTTCTAAAAAAGCGCCTCAATATGCCTCCCTTTTTAAAGAGCGGGGAGAGGTTCTTAAAAAAGAGATGATGGAAAGGGACCAAAGCCTTTTAAGCAAGATGCAAGCGATTCCCGCTGAGAAGCGCTACCTGGTCACAAGCCATGATGCATTTTACTATTTTGCCAAAAGATACCTTGCAGCTCCTGAAGAAAAAGAGTGGAAGAACCGGTTTATTGCTCCCGAAGGACTTGCCCCCGACGGGCAGATGAGCATCCTTGATATTCAAGCGGTTAGTGAGTTTCTTTGTGCCCACCATATCGAAACCGTTTTTCCCGAATCGAATATCAACCAAGATGCCCTGAAAAAGATTGCCGCGATCTGCAAAGAAAAAGGGCTCGATGTGAAAATTGCACCTGCTCCTCTTTATGGAGATACGATGGGAGAAAAAGAAAGCTACCTAGAAATGATGAAGCATAACGGAGAAACCTTAAACCACTATTTGCCATGAATGTAATCGATATTCACCAACTCACTGTTAACTATGAGAAAACCTCCGCTCTTTGGGAGATTAACCTTTCCATCCCTGAGGGGAATCTCATCGGGGTCATCGGCCCTAATGGCGCCGGAAAAAGTACCTTGTTAAAAGCCCTTTTGGGCATTGTGCGCCCCCTTGCTGGAAGTGTCCACTTTTGGGGACAGCCTTTTAAAAAGATCAAAGAGCGGATCGCTTACGTTCCTCAAAAAGGGAGTGTCGACTGGGAATTTCCCATCACCGTTCTCGATGTTGTTTTGATGGGGCGGTATGGAAAACTTAAAGGGCTCAAGTGGTACCGAAAAGCCGATAAAGAGGCAGCTCTTACTATCTTACGCCGCCTCGACATGGCCTCTCTTGCTGATCGACAGATCAACGCCCTTTCAGGAGGACAGCAACAACGGCTGTTTATCGCACGCGCCCTTCTTCAAGGAGCCGATCTCCTCCTTCTCGATGAGCCCTTTGCTGGGGTTGATAAAGTGACCGAGCAGGTAATCATCAACCTGTTGCAAACGCTCCGCGATGAAGGAAAGACGATCCTTGTGGTCCACCACGATTTAAAAACCGCTTCCGCCTACTTCGACAAGGCCCTTCTTCTCAACACCTCGGTAGTGGCTTTCGGCGAGGTAGAGGAGGTCTTAACCGCTGAAAACTTAGCCCGCGTCTATGGTGATAAAGAAGAGCTCTTTAGTGAAGCAATCCGCCTGTCTAAGGAGAAAAAAGCAGGGCTATTAGCTTGATGAACCTGTTCGACCCCTTATACCGCGCCCCCTTTCTTGGTTCGATGCTCATGTGTTTAGCTGCCGCGCTGATGGGAGCGCTCATGTTTGTCAAGCGGCGGAGTTTACTTGGGGAAACCCTCTCCCACGCCGCCTATCCCGGGGTTGTTTTAAGTGTTGTTGTGGCTTCCCTTTTCCTAAAACCTTCCGATCCCCTTGCTATTTTTGTCGTTTTGGGAGGGGCGTTTCTCTTTGCCACTTTGGGTTTACAGGTCGTTGAAAAGCTTAAAGGGCGTTTTAAGATCGATCCCGACGCCGCCCTTTGTCTTGTTCTTTCGCTCTTTTTAGGTTTAGGGGTCCTCATTGCTAGTCGAGTCCAGTTTACTCACCCCGTTTGGTACCAACAGTCGCAGGTTTTTATCTATGGACAAGCAGCAACGATGACCGATGCTCATATCGCCATTTATGGGACCCTTTCTTTGATCACCCTTGCCTTTATCATTTACCGTTTCCGAGAGATCGAGCGCCTCCTTTTCGACCCTTCTTTTGTTTCGGGGCGCACCTCCAAAGCGATCTTTTTCCTCCTTATCCTATCGATTGTTGTTGGGATCCGAAGTGTCGGGGTCATTTTAATCGCTGGGATGCTTGTCGCTCCAGCTGCTGCGGCCCGCTCCTTTACAAACCGCCTTTCCCGCCTCCTCCTTTTATCGGGAGCGTTTGGTCTTTTGAGTGGGTTTGGGGGGAACTATCTTGCCTTAAAACTCAGTAGCCAAGGACTCCACTATCCAACCGGGCCGATGATCCTCCTCTTTGCCGCTTCGATCACCCTTTTATCGCTCCTTTTTGCTCCCCAAAAAGGGGCCCTTTCCCGACTCCTGCGGATCGCCCGCTTTCGGCGGCGGTGTCACTCGGAAAATGTGCTAAAAACCTTGTGGAAAGGAGGAGTGAGCACCCCTTTAAGTGCCAAAGAGGTTCTTAAGTGGAATGGAATCGGGAGGCTCCACCTGAAAAAGACTCTCTTTTCCCTTCAAAGGGAGGGGTGGGTCACCCAAGAAGGAAAAGGAAAGTTTCTCCTCACCTCCGATGGGGTGAAGCGGGCAGAGCGACTCGTTCGCCTCCACCGCCTTTGGGAGCTTTACCTCGTCTCTTGTTTAAAAGTGGATGAAGAGCGGGTCCATCATAGCGCCGAAGAAATGGAACACATTTTGACCCCAGAACTTGAAAATCGGCTAAGCGCCCTTTTGAACAACCCGAAAAAAGACCCCCACCAAAAACCGATTCCCCAGGGGGAAACCTTATGAACCCCTATTCAGGCACCTCTTTTTTTGGGTTTTTTGCTGTTTTAGGGCAGCGGATGAAGGAGGCTCTTTTAGGAAATTTAAGCGCTTTGGCCTCTGATGAAGTGCAGCTCCTCGTCTTAGTCTTTATCGCGCTGTCTTCCGCCCTTGTGGGAACCTTTTTAGTCCTTAAGAAAAAGACGATGGTTGCCAACTCTTTATCCCACACTATTTTGCTCGGGATTGTCGCTGCCTTTCTCATTGGAAAAAGTCAGGGGATCTACTCTTTCAACCTCACCACATTGATCATTGGCGCGTTGGTGACCGCCTTTTGCACCACCTTTAGCACCGAATTTTTACATAAAAAACTCCGTCTCCAAGAGGATGCGAGTATTGGCCTCATCTTCACCACTTTTTTTGCGTTGGGGGTGGTTTTAGTGACAACTCTTTCCCGCAATAATCACCTCGGTATCGAAGCGGTGATGGGAAATGTAGACGCTTTACATCCCGATGATGTCAAACAGGTCTTTTCCCTCTTCCTTTTTAATGGAGCCCTTGCCCTTCTTTTCTTTAGACGGCTAGAGGTGGCTATTTTTGATCGTCAGTTTGCTCGCAACCTCGGCATTTCCCTCCTCTTTTTAAACTACCTCCTCATGTTTCAAACAGCGCTAACCGCCATTGGCTCTTTCCGCGCTGTCGGGGCCTTTCTCTTCTTAGCCTTTTTGGTCGCCCCTGTTTTAACCGCCCGCTTTTTTACCCACCGTCTCAAACCCCTCCTATTTTTAGCCGGAGGGATTGGAGCTTTTGTCGCTTTGATTTCAGTCGCTCTTTCGAGACATTTCCTTTCGATCTATGCGATCCCTTTAGCAACATCGGGACTTGCTGCAACGCTTTTGGGTGTGACCTTTGCCTGTGGAGCTTTTTATAAATGGAGGAAAACCGCATGAAAAACATTGCCATTTTAGGAAGTACCGGATCGATCGGGACCAATACTTTAGAAGTCGCTGCCCACTTAGGGTATGAGGTGAGCGCTTTGGCTGCCCACTCCAACATCGATCTTTTAGAGGCCCAAGTCCAAAAATTTCATCCCAAGTGTGTCGCTGTTTTTGATCGAGAGCGGGGGGAGGAGCTCAAGCGTCGTTTGCCCGATACCCCAATTGTTTTTGGGATGGAAGGGCTCGTTGAAGCGGCCACCTTACCTGAGGTTGACTTTGTCGTTTCGGCAATCGTTGGAGCGGCGGGGATTGTTCCCACCCTTAGAGCGATTGAAACGGGGAAAACAATCGGCCTTGCCAATAAAGAGGTTCTGATCGCTGCTGGCGAGCTCATCATGGAGGCAGCCAAAAAGCAAAACGTTCAAATCCTTCCGATCGACAGCGAACATAGCGCCATTTTTCAGTGTTTACAGGGAGAGTCTCCTTCTGCTGTGGACCGCTTGATCTTAACCGCTTCGGGGGGCCCCTTTCGCAATTATTCCTACCAAGAACTCGAAGCGGTCAAACCCGAAAAAGCGCTCAACCACCCCAACTGGAAAATGGGAAAAAAGATCACGATCGACTCTTCGACCCTGATGAACAAAGGGCTCGAAGTGATCGAGGCAAAGTTTTTATTCAACACCCCTGTCGAGAAGATCGCTGTGGTTGTCCACCCCCAAAGTATCGTCCATAGCCTTGTGGAATATGTGGATGGATCGCTGATCGCCCAGATGGGCGTCCATGATATGAGGGTGCCGATCCAATACGCTTTGACCTATCCGGAGCGAAAAAAGGGGATCTCCCCTTGTTTTGATTTCCAGAAGTGGTCTAAACTAGAGTTTTTTAAACCTGACCTAAAAAAATTTCCTTGCTTGCGGCTTGCCTATGAGGCCGCTAAAGTGGGAGGAACCCTTCCTTGCTTTATGAATGGGGCAAACGAAGTCCTTGTTCACCACTTTTTAGAAGGAAAAATACGTTGGGTCGAGATTGGACAAAAATTAGAAACCTTAATGGAAGCGCACAAAGCTTATCCGCAGGAGAGTTTAGAGACCCTCCTCGAAGTGGACAAAGAGGCGCGAACATTAGCCATGACCTTATGAGGCCGCCGTGCATACCTTTTTATATATTCTTTTAGCCATCCTAGGACTCAACCTCCTCGTTTTTATCCACGAGCTGGGCCACTACATCGTTGCCCGGAGAAATGGAATGAAAGTAGAGGTTTTTAGCATTGGCTTTGGAAAACCCCTCTTTAGTTGGACCCGCAAAGGGGTGAAGTGGCAGGTATGCCCCCTCTTTTTTGGAGGGTATGTGCGGATTGCAGGGATGGAAAAAGAGGGAGATCTCGAGCCTTACGAAGTGCCCGATGGGTTTTACTCGAAAAAGCCGTGGGCCCGGATCAAAGTGGCCCTTGCCGGCCCCATTGTCAACCTCGTCTTTGCCCTGCTCCTTTTCACCGCCATCTGGGGACTCGGAGGGCGGCAAAAACCCTTTTCCCAGTTTACACAGCTCATCGGCTATATCGATCCCCACTCCGAGCTTTACCAAAGTGGGATTCGCCCAGGAGATGCGATCACCGAATACAATCACGAGACCTTTGAAGGATATAAAGATCTGATCTATGCCGCCCTTGTCAATGGTCATCCCACCACTGTTGAAGGGGAGAAAATCAACTACTTCACGCAGGAAAAAACCCCTTACGACTATACCGTCACCCCTTACGAAAACCCCTTCCAAAAAGGGATGAAAACCATCGGTGTTCTCGCTCCCGCAAGCTACCTCATCTACGAAGCACCGATCTACCAAAACCTCCCCCTGGCTACCAGTGGGATCGAGGCCCATGACCGGATCGTTTGGGTCAATGGAGAACTCATTTTTTCCAATGAGCAACTCTCCAAAGTGCTCAACAGTGGAAAGACCCTCCTTACCATTGAGCGAGAGGGGAAAATCCTCTTAGGAAAAGTGCCCCGCATCCCCCTTGACGACTTACGGATGGCTTCTGCAGAAGCCGATGAGATCGGTGACTGGAAATATGCCGCCGGGCTTAGGCAAAAAGGGGAGTCTTACCTCTTTATCCCTTACACCCTCTCTTCCGACCTCCATGTTGAGAAAGGGCTTTACTATATCAATGAAGACTCCCAGGTGGCCCGCGCCTCCTCCTCGATCAAAACCTCTTCCCTTGACCTCATGCTTAGACCTGGAGACCGGATCGTTGCTGTTGATGGTGTTCCCGTTTCCCACGCCGTCAACTTTTTGAAAGAGCTGCAAACCCCTCGCGCCCAAATCATCGTCAAAAGAGCTCCCCCTAAGGGAGGAGCCCTATGGAAAACAGAAGATGAAGCCTTTTTAGCCGATACCAACTGGGAAGGGCTTCTTCCTATCGCAAAAACCATCGGAAGTTCCCAGCCCCTGACCCAGAGCGGTAATTTCCACCTTCTCAAGCCCGTCACCCCCATCCGCCTCAAAGACTTTCCTCTATCTCCCAAAGAAAAAGAACAGCTCCAAGAAGCGATCCAAGCGCGCCAAGCGGACATCGAAAAAATTTCCGATGCCGAAGCAAGAGAGCAAGCCTACGCCGCCCTTAACGACTCCCAAAACCGTCTCATCCTCGGCATTTCCCTCACCGACCGCTTCGTCACCTACAACCCTAATCCCGTTGCCCTCTTTGGCAACGTCTTTGGAGAAATCGCCCGCAACCTCACCGCCCTCTTCACCGGTTCCCTCGGCCCCAAACAATTTGGAGGTCCCATCTTCATCGTTCAAGTGATGCAGCAAAGCTGGGGACTCGGCATTAAAGAGGCTCTCTTCTGGCTCGGTGCCATTAGCCTCAACCTCGGCGTCCTCAACCTCCTTCCCATCCCGGTCCTCGATGGGGGGCACATCTGCTTCTCCCTCATAGAAAAGATCCGAAAAAAACCGCTCAAAGCAAAGACGATGCAGCGGATGATCCTCCCGTTCGTGGCCCTTTTAATCTTCGTCTTCATATACCTGACGTATAACGACCTCACCCGCATCTTCGGTAGATTCTTTTAATTCGCTAAGCCAAATCGGACCCTCCTTTGGGAGGGCCCGATTTCCCAAGACCAAATCAAAAAACCGGTCTTGCGCAAAGGTGTGTGTTTGGGGGACTTGTTAATAAACTCGAAACTGAGGTTAATAGGATGTAAATCTTGATTTACATCCTATTTTTTATCGGAACTACTGCTGTGCTCGGTATCATCATTAGCAACAGTGGAAGTGGCCTTTTTTTCGGCAGCTTTTTGAGCAGTAAGAGCTGCAGCGGCTTTTTTCCGACTATAGTCACGGGCGGTTTGGCGTAATTCGAGCCACTGAGTTTCAATTAGCTCCAACTTTTCCACCTCAGCTTCAAGATTTTTAAGTTGTTCGGGAAGGAAATCTTTAAGAGTTTCGGCATCGGGTACTTGCTCCAGTAGCTCTTGTCTATACGGTGTAACTGCCCATAGGTCAGCATTAAAGTCTGAACCTTCTGAGAGCTTTTGTAAGTCCTTTAAGCATTCTACTTTCTCTCGAAGCTTCGCTAAGTCTTTAAGTGTATCGCATATAAGCTCGAAATCACCATAAGCTATAGTCTTCGTTACATTTTTCTTTTTTCTGAGCGCTGCATACTGCTCAATAATATTTCCCTTATGACGAGTTGTGATCTTTTTCTCTATATCTTTTAGCTCAAAAAGTTTTTTTCGCGCGTCATCTTGATCAGTTTTAAGCAATCCTGCTACGAACTTCTTGAAAGAGTCAGGCATGGTGTCATAAATGATCTGTAAAGTCTCAAGCTTGTCTTCCTTTGGGGCATCGTTCTTTAGAAAGTCTATGAAAAAAGAAAGGCGCTGGTTTTCTGTAGTATCGCGTCCTTTAGCTTGTTTACGCACATAGTCACGATAGACTTCGCTAGCTTTTGCTTTATTTGCTTTAGTACCGTTGTTGATTTCTTCTTGAGAGGTATCATCATCAACACGGACAGCATAAAGAAAGTGAGACTGTGTTGCGCCCTTTTCGAAAGTGTTTGAGTCTGAATTTACTACAGTGCGGTCATTACATGTATAGTAGCTATCTCCTTGCCTGGTGTTGCACCAATAGTGTCCTCCAGTTGTGCCTCCACTATGATAAGCATAGGAACGGAGTTCATACTTAAACCCTTTATTACCTTTAACGCAGCTACTGGGTAGGTAGAAAGTCTCTCCTATTCCCAAGGGTTCTGAGCATTTTAGTAGGTCATTGTTGTATCGTTTAATATTGATAAAAAAGTGTTTAGGGGGTGTTACAAATTTTATACGGTTGGTTTCTGGCTTAACTTTTCCTTGATAGTTATCTATTTCTGTTTCTGTCTTATCTCTTTCAGCCAATTTTTCTTCTGCAGTATATGCCTCAAAAAGGTCTTCTATTGCACAGCCTTTTTTCAGCTGTAATTGAAGACAAAACTCGGATGGGTGTGTTTTTTTAACAGATTTAATATCGTCAGAATCACTGTCATCTGAGTCAGAGGTGTTTACAGGGGAATATTTTCTGGTTGTCCTTGTTGTAATAGCGAGGGGGGAAGCTGATTTTGCTGTAAATGGATTCATCATCATTAAGAAAGCTTCGTGGGGGTCATTTTGTCCTGCTGCAATGTTTAAGTAGCAAGGCATGCTTCTTAAGTAGGAGGCTAGTTCCATGCTCTTGCCTAACAGCTGAGCGTTTCGATACATCTGGTAAGCTTGCTTGAGGGGACGTATTTGGGAATCTGGATTGATAATGAGTTCAACAAGTTCAGGGGCTAGAAAGATCATTTGGAGAAGCGCGTTAAAGAAACAGTCATTTCCGGTGTTTACAAGCCCAACAGGAGCGCGAGCATCGGTAGTGGGTGAACCCTCAGGAAGGGGAGCATTTTTAGGAAGAGCTTCGCAAAGGTTTTTTTCTAACTCAGAAGTGTCTACCTCCTGGTCGCGAGCCTGTTTCATTGCCAATATTTTAAGGAAAGCTTCTTTATAAGGACTAAGGTTTGTACCTTGAAGATTTTCAATCTCTGTGTCGATGTCTTGTGATAAGAAAGAAGCTTTATGGTTCTCTAGAGATTGAGAAGAAGTGGAACTAGAAGAGAAGAAGAATTGAATCCAGCTCACAAACCACTCCAGCCAGCTTTCAGAAGACTCATTCTTAGAGGAGGCATTGTGGAGGATGCGCGTGGTGGAAGAGTTTTCTTTTAATGGGTCGACCATAATTTTTCTTACCTAGGTTTGCTTTTGCTAGGAATTTGGCCATGAGTGTACCATAATGGTTTTTTTTAGGAGAGTAAAATGGTTAAATTTTTTCTTTTTATGGGGCCCACCGCTATGAAGATGTGGAGGTCATTTTGACCCAAATCATCCCAGTTGCTTATGCCGCCTTGGAAAAAGCTTATCGGGAGGGGATCTTGAGCGATGAGATATTGGATCGTCATGTCCTGAAAGTCCTTCGGACCAAAGAAAGGTTGGGGCTAGAGGTTGTCGTCAAGAAATGTTCAATAAAGAAGGGCTTACTATGAGGAAAGTTCAAGGCGTCCGATGCAGGAAGCCCAAATCGGGCTTTCGAAGAAGGACAACGATGAAATTCCCCATAGGAAGGGCTTAAGGATTGATCAGTTCTTGACGACAACCTCTAAATAAAAATCGCCTGACAGACATGCCAGGCGATTTAATGGAGCGATTGCATATTAAAGAAGCAATAGCTCTTGCTGATTACTTATCCTCTTCGTCGTCGAGGACTTCGACTTCAGCTTCTTCGATATCAGGCTTGGCCTCTCCCTGAGGGGGAGGGGTTCCTTGCTGCTGAGCACCAGGCTGAGCGCCACCCTGCTTTTGAACCTCTTCACCAATCTTTTGCATGTAGGTGTTGAGCTCATCAGCAGCGGCTGAAATCGCAGCGTCATCGGTCCCTTTAAGGACCTCTTTCACCTTGTCGACCCGGGTTTGGATCTCTTTAGTGAGGTGATCGGGAAGCTTATCCTTATAGTCAGCTAGGGCCTTTTCTGCTTGGAAGACGAGGCTGTCCGCTTTGTTTCGGTTTTCAACTTCTTCTTTTTTCTTCTTATCTTCTTCAGCATGGACCTCTGCATCTTTGACCATCCGATCGATCTCTTTTTCATCGAGACCTGACTGCGCCTTGATCTCGATTTTTTGCTCTTTTCCAGAGCCGAGATCTTTGGCAGATACGTGGAGGATTCCGTTGGCATCGATGTCGAAGGCAACCTCGATTTGTGGCGTTCCTCGTGGAGCGGGAGGAATTTCGGTCAGGTCAAACCGGCCGATTTCCTTGTTGTCTTTTGACATTTTTCGCTCTCCCTGAAGAACCACAATGGTCACCGCAGGCTGATTGTCAACAGCGGTTGAGAAGGTTTGCTTTTTCTGTGTTGGGATGGTGGTGTTCCTTTCGACGAGGGGAGTCATGATTCCTCCCATTGTTTCAATCCCAAGCGTTAGGGGAATGACATCGAGAAGGAGGACATCTTTCACATCTCCTGCAAGAACTCCGCCCTGAATCGCCGCTCCTGTTGCAACGACTTCATCCGGGTTGACCCCTTTATGAGGCTCTTTGCCGAAGATCTCTTTGACCTTTTCCTGAACAGCAGGCATCCGGCTCATCCCTCCAACGAGAAGAACGTCGTGGATTTCAGACTTGCTAATTCCTGAGTCTTTTAGGGCGTTTAAGCAAGGCTCAACACACCGCTCGATCAGACTCGATGCTAAGCTCTCAAACTTTGCGCGGGTGAGTGTCAATGCTAAGTGTTTGGGGCCACTTGCATCCATGGTGATGAAGGGCTGGTTGATCTCGGTTTGTTGGGTTCCGGAAAGCTCAATCTTTGCCTTTTCCGCAGCATCTTTAATCCGCTGCAGGGCCATCTTATCTTTTGAAAGATCGATGCCGCTTTCCTTTTTAAACTCTTCGAGCATCCAGTTGATGATGACGTTATCGAAATCATCTCCCCCAAGATGGGTGTCACCATTGGTCGCATGCACTTCGAAGACGCCGTCACCGATTTCCAGGATCGAGATATCGAAGGTTCCTCCTCCAAGGTCGAAGACAGCGATCTTTTTATCGCCTCCTTCCTTGTCGAGGCCATAAGCAAGAGCGGCTGCTGTTGGCTCAGGGATGATCCGCTTCACATCAAGACCAGCGATTTTTCCGGCATCTTTTGTCGATTGCCGCTGCGAGTCGTTAAAGTAGGCGGGAACGGTGATGACCGCTTCGGTCACCTCTTCACCGAGATACTCTTCTGCGGTTTCTTTCATCTTCTTAAGGACTTGAGCGCCCACTTCTTCAGGAGTAAGCGTCTGCCCGTCGACCTCAAAAACAGCATCGCCGTTGCTATTGGCAGCCACTGTGTAGGGGACTGTTTTGATTTCTGATTCGACCTCAGAAAACTTTCTCCCAATAAACCGTTTGGTCGAGTAGAGGGTTTTTTCTGGGTTGGTCACCGCCTGCCGCTTTGCAGGGACCCCTACTAAGCGCTCTCCATCTTTATAAGAGACGATTGAGGGGGTGGTCCGTGTTCCTTCTGCGTTGGCAATGACCTTTGCCGCTCCCCCTTCCATCACTGCGACGCAAGAGTTGGTGGTTCCAAGGTCAATTCCAATGACTTTTGTTTTTTTAGCCATAATTATTCTCCGTTGTTTTCTTCTTCTTGTTGATCTTCTTTTTCTTCCTCTTGCGCTGGCGCTTTCGCTACTTTGACACGCGCCGGACGGAGGACTCTATCGCCACATTTGTACCCTTTGACAAACTCTTGAATGATCATTCCATCTTCATGTTTCTCGGTCTCTTCGATCTCAAGGACCTCGTGGAGGTGGGGGTCAAACTGGTGTCCTTCTGACGTATAAGAGGTCACCTTATGTGCCGATAAAATATCTTTAAATTGGGTGAGGATCATCTCAAATCCTTTGGCCCAGTTTTGCGTTTCTTCCGAAGCTTGGTGGATAAAGCTCATCGCATTTTCAAAATTGTCTAAGGGAGAGAGGAATTCTCCGATGACATTTTCCACTGCAAAACGGGTCACATCATGCTTTTCCTTTTGCATCCGCTTCCGTGAATTTTCCATGTCGGCAAGGGAGCGGAGGTACTTTTCTTGTTCCTCTTTGATTTGCTTTTTGAGAAGCTCTGTTTCATCGATCACTTCTTCTTTATTTGTTGTTTCTTGCGGCTCTTCGTCCACGTGTTTATTCTCCTGTTTGATCTATAATTTTTAATGTTTCGGGTTGACGATAGGTGATTTTATACTTGTAGAGGTTGCGGGTCAAGGCTTCACTTAACACCTCTGAAAACTTGCGCAAGATCCCAAACAGCTTGGGATAGGGCATCCGAATCGGTCCTAAAATGGCAATGGCGCCTACCGCCTTTCCATGAATGAAATAGGGAGCAGCAATGATGCTACTTTGCGCAGCTGACGAGATGTCATCTCCAATCCACACCTTGAGTCCCTCTGATTTGACGCAGCTACTTAAAAGGCCCCGCATATACGAGCTGTTTTCAAAAATCGAAAGGCCACTTGCTAGGACCATTGCATCCCGAAACTCCGGGAAGCGGATCAATTTTGAAAACCCCGTCTTATAAATATCTTCGGCGCTAAAGTTCGAATAACCGACGATGTGACGCATCAAAATTTCGCTGTAGAAATTGGCGCCGATTTCCTCCTCTTCAGCATTTAGCTTCGGGCGATCCAATCCGCTTAATCGGAAGCGGAAATAGGATTCGAGCCGTTTTAGAGAAAAGCTACTCAGTTTTTTTGGCGTATGCAAAACCTCTGTTTTAATCAGTCCAAAGTCGGTCACAATGACAACCAAACATCGCTTTGGGTCGATCTTGACGATCTTGATATCTGTCACCAAATCCTGGTCGAAACGGGGAGAAGATAAAAAAACCGCTCCTTGCGTTAGGTCGCTCAAAAGTTCAGAGGCGCTTTGCAAGTAGCTAGCAATTTCGCGGGTATCTTGATCGAGCTCTTTCTTCATCACCTTGAACTCTTCTTCAGACACTTCCTTGCTTTCTAGATGGTGCTTGGCAAATAGTTTATAGGCGGCAGCGGTAGGGATCCGTCCTCCGGAGGAGTGTTGCTGCTTTAATAGCCCCTCTTCCTCCAGCTTGGCAAAATAATTCCGGATCGTGGCCGAGCTAATATGATCGAAGCCGCTCTCTTTGAGGGTGTTCGATCCTACCGCCTTTCCTGTGAGGAGGAAAAGCTCGACGAGCCCCAGGAGGACCTCTTGTTGTCTTTCAGATTTTTGCTTCTTCTTTGTTACCATCACCTACGAGTATAGCAAGAGGCGATCTCTTTGGCAAGGAAAAATTAGCACTCGATGGGCTTGAGTGCTTGGTTTGTTTGCAAATAATTTATGATGAACGGATTGAGTTCTTTGAAAAAAAACAAACTTCAAGAAAACCTCTTCCAAATCTCTAGACCCTAAACTTAGAGAGCAGAACCTATCATATAAAAATATTTTTCTTGACAAATTTATCTAAATTTTAATTAAATGTTTACTTAATTCTAGCAGGGAGTTAGCCATGTCTACAGGAACTAGTAGAAGTTACCAACATGATTCACAAAAAAAAGTATATGATTACCTAGAGGCTTGGCCTAAAGAAGTTGAGGAACCAGAGCGTCTAAAAGCTTATGAGGTAAGTGCCACTTGTAAATTTATCCTGTTTAAGAGGTCATCAAGAAACTTTGAAAGCTCTCCAATATCTGTTATTGAGGATGTTTTTATCTCAAAATTTTTTCCAATGGGTTACACTTGCCACCAAACGATTTAAATTCCTCATGCAGTAACTCAAGCTCGTCCTCCAATATTAATTTCATTAATTCTAATCGGAGGAAATAAGAGGCAAGACATCTATAATCGATGGATACCAGTATCGCTCTCTTCCTTTTTGATCAATTGTGCTAAAAAGAGCGTTAATCTCTTAATTTTAAGTGGGTTGTTTAAAAAAATCAAAAAAACAAGTAATTTTTAATTACTAAAAACTAAGGAGAAATCTCATCATGTCTTCTACAATTAGCGAAAAAAAAAGTGAAGACCCTAGAAGTTTTAACACTCTGCATAGAGCAAAAGAAGTTAAAAGCATTGTTGAAAAGTATGCGCCTGTTGTTTTTAGAATTTTTGAAGGGAATTCAGGCAAGGGTACCGGGTTTTTAATTGGCCCAAGACTGCTGATGACGAACTGGCATTTGATAAAAAGCGAAGAGCAGTCAAAAAAACGGTCTGTCCGAATTTTTCGCTTGGAAGAAGACAGGAAGGGATCTTATACCATCCTTACAACTCCCCCCATTGCATTTGATCCAGACACAGTTTTTTTTACTTCACCAAACCCTAGCAAATATGGGGTTTCTAAAGGGAAACTTGACTATACAATTATTGCTCTTAAGGAGTCTCCGCAGTACAATTCTTATTTGAATAAGGTTCAGAAGAGTGCTATTTCAATTTTTGACTATGCTACCCCAAAGCAGCATGATACAGCGGTAGTGTTAGGTCATCCAGGAATTAAGGACTCTATTACAGGAGCTCAAGGGGTCTTTGGTTATTCAGTCGATGCTGTTCATAAATTGAAGGTTTTTGCTGTTACTTATTTAAGTAGAACATCTGGTGGATCTTCAGGCAGCCCAGTATTCAACTTGAATGGAAAGCTTATTGGCTTACACTACGCTAAATCCTCCGAAGGTTCAGGGAGTAAAATGCATCCTTACGCCGGCGTTGCAACATTGATGTCAAGGATCATCGAAGACTTAAAATCTCAAGATGGATTTCAAAAGAAAATAAATTACTTTGCTCAGTCCCAAAAAACGGCCCCTCTTTGGAAGGCTCCTATAACGGGAAAAAGGCTTAGGCTTCCACCCGACTTTAGCGGAAGGAGGGCTGAGCTAAAAAGATTGACAGAGCTTTTAAAAGAAAAAAATAAGGTTGCAATTACGGGACCCTCAGGGATAGGAAAGTCCTCTATGTTAGCTAAATTTACCAGTGGAGAAAAATCCATTGCGTATGAAGGGGGAACAGATAATAGTATATTAGCTGGGATTAAAAATCTTTTGGAGCTATGTGGATACAAAAGTGATGGTAAGCATCGAACTAAAGCTTGTGACTACCTTAAAGAACATGGAAATAACTTAAAGGGGTACTTAATTGTATTTGATGGAGTGAACCATATAGAAGGGCTCGAGCTTATTTACCGGGCACTTCCCGCTAATGACTCTCGCTTTAAGGTGATTGTAACAACAACTCTTGCTTCTAAATATGTTCAAGAGGCTCATTTCGAAGAGATGTCGTTAAGCAGCCTAAAGCTTAATGAAGCAAAAGACTACCTACTGTCTGCAATTCCTTTTAATCAGAGAAAACAGGAAGCTGAACAAGCTATCTCCCTAGCTAAAGGGCTCAAAGCAATCCCAGGTTTATTGAAAGAGGTTGTGATATGGGTAAAAAAGCAAAAAAGTAGTTTTTCTGAATACCTAAGACTTCACCCAGATTATCAAAAACGTCCAAAAAGTGTTTTAGCTTCAATGCTTGTTGGGATCGAGTCGATAAAAGAAGATCATAGCTCGAGAAATATTTTAGCTTTCTTAGCTTTTTCTGCCGATGTGTCAATCCCAAGGAAGTTTGCTGTAGATCTTTTTAAGGCATTTGATCCACCTATACAAGAGGTTGATACCGTTAATAAAATTGGATCGATTGCTGACCAAGGCCTTATTACAATTCAATCAAATTATTATGAAATACATGCAATGAATAAACAGCTTATCTTGGAGGCACTTTCAAAAGAAGAGCAGCAAAATTATCTTAAAAATGCTTTAAATGCTTTTGAAAAGTCTTTTAATAAAAAAAATATATCCTACTTCTCACATATTCAAAAAATTATTACCCATCCTGATGTCCTAGGCTCAAAGGAATCACACAAGTCATTATTAAAAAAAATGGCAGACTATCATTTTGAAAATGAAAGCTATGAAGAGGCATTAAAGGTTGCTGATAAGCTCTTAGAGATTGATGGAAGGAGTTTTGATAGTCTTTCTTCTCTTGCTTACTCCCTAAAAGGGCTAGAAAGATATATGGAGTGTATAGCGGCTTATAAAGAGTTATTAAGAAATAAATCCTGTTCCGAATACTTTAAAGGGATGGCGTATTGGAGGTTAGCGGTTTGTCATGCTAAGCTAAAGTTAACAGAAGAAGCAGAGATTTGGTTTAGGCGCGGTATTGAGCAGATGACGATACATAGAGGAGTGAACTTAACGAACATTTATTTAGATCTTAGAGGTTTTTTCAAAGAATTAAAGGATAATGTTGCTGCACATAGGCTGATCCACGAGGCACTCCACTTCTTATTAAGCAAGAATCTTGGGGATTATGATGATTATGCTCGATTGATTGGTAGGATTGCTAAAGATAACCTCAAGGACAATCCTCAGAAATCCCTAGATAACTTAATGAGAGTCTTAAAGCTCAGTAAGCAACAGAAATTTAAAGACAGTTTCAATATTAAGTATTTGAGTGTGCAGAAACTATATGAGCTTTTAGGGGTTGTAAGCAGAAAATTAGGAAATAACGATCATGCTATTGTCTATTATAAACAGCTCCTGAAGGGAAAGCAGCAAAGGTACTCTGATACATCTGTATTGACTGCTTTTCCATCCAGTTACATAGGGGAAGCTCTTAGTAGAAAGGGGGATATTAAGCAGGCCTTTATGTACCATCTGTACGCTTTTTTGGTAAGAAAAAAAGCTCAACCACTAAAATTCCCAGGAAACCTCAACTACAGTGCAAAGCATGTTCAAAAATATTATAAAGATGGACACTTGTCAGAGGATTCTTACTGGAAAAAAAAGTTTGAAGCGGTTGCTTTTAAAGGGGCTTTTACTCAGCAAGATGAGCAAGCCCTAAAAGAAGTAATCCAGTCTATTAAAAACAAACCACCCCATAATCTTCCATCATTGGATCATATCCAAGATCTGTCTGTTGATGAGTATTTTTTTAACTGGCTAACATATGTAGAAAAAAACTTTCCAAAAGGGGAGGTGAGGCCTGCAGAGTTAAAGTGGCTTTTTAAAACAGGTCAATTTTCGAAAGACAGGGGGTACAATTTGATTAAGAAATGGTTTGATAATGGGCTCAAAACAAATGGAGAGGGGTTGACTGCGTATGATATTCAGTGTTTGGGTGATTGGAAGAGTTGTCCTTATCAGCAAAAGGCGAATTCGTTATTAAAAGCTTGGTTTGAAGTTACTGCTCCAAAAAAAGTCGATAAATTTCATGTATATGATTTTGAGAGATTATTTTCTGATGCACTTGATCAATGGGAAAAAAAGAGGGAGGTTTTATTCGATAAGTGGTTAAAAGGTGTAGTTCCTTCTCGTTTGAGTTCGATGGACATAAACGCTATTATTGCACTTGCTTTTTTCGTTGGGAGCAAAAAGCAGGAGAAATATAAAGATATTATAATTAGGTATATTGAGGGGTGGGTCAAAAACCATGGGGGCAGTCTAAGCAGTTGTGAGTTAGGGTTTTTATGTGAATCAGTTAAGTCGTCAAAAGATGGCAAACTTAGCCAGCTCCTACAAAAAATTACACCAGTTTGCCCAAGTAGTTGGAGTAAAAAAGGTTCCTTATTAACGGGTTCTTCAAACCATAACTCATCTTCTAGTAGTTCAAGTTCATCCTCCAATAGTAACTTCATTAATTCAAATCGGAAGAAATAAGAGGGAGAACATCTACGATCGATGGAGACCAGGAAAGCCCTTTTTTATAGACAAGGCGAGAGGCCAAGAAACTGGCAATAATCGCCTTTTTGTGGATCTCAGGAATATTGCCCACTACCCGATCACGGTACTTCTCGGCGATCAGCGGAGGACAGAAGTTGAGCAATGCCTGGACCAAAGGATCGTCGGGCTGGGATGAGAGAGCAACTCCTTCAAGGTAATCGAGGAGCTGGTAGGTATAGGCGTTGATTTTCTCAGAGGCCTTGTCGGAAAGGTCGGTGAGAAACTCTCCTGTATCGTCGCGTGATTTTAGGAGAAGCTGCCCCTCTTCATGGGCTTTATCCTCAATGATTTTTAAGATCTGTGGCATCAACTCGGTTTTATGTTTTAAAAACTCCTCTTCGCTCATGGTGAGCCCCGCTAAGATTTCGAGAGAGGAGCAAATCACCCCACCCTTATTGGCGGAGCTATCTTTGATAATGATCACACCCAGTTTTTCAAGCTCTATTCGGGCTTCTGGGGTGAGGTAGAGGTTCGCTCCTTCAACAATGGCGCGGGAGGTTGGCTTCCCCTTGCAGAGGAAGTCTTGATAGTTGTATTCGTTAAGCGTGCGGGGTCTTCCTCCTGCAGGGATGAAGATGTCGGTTTCGATTTGGTGGAGGTTGTGGCGGAAGAGGTGGTTCATGTCACTTCCCGACAGCCAATCTTCGCGGAGTTTGTTTCCCTCTTTGCGCCAGCAGAGGGTTTTTTGGGAGATCGCGGTTTCTTCTTTTTTCGTTTGAAGATCTAGGAGGAAGCCCCCATCGTTGAGCCGCTTGGGCGGGTAAGCCGCAAGGGGTTTTGTCTGGTGAAAGAGGTCGGTAAGGATAGAGAGATCAAGTCCTTTCGGGTCGAAGATCGTTCCGGAAACATCGGTAATGGCAAGGAGGCGAGCGGTCATCGGATATTTTGTGTAGAGGTTGAGGATCTGGTTTCCGGCAACATCCCCATCGGGACCCCCAGAGATTTTAACGGTAAAGGGATCTTTGTGGGGGTCGATCCCTAGATAGTGGAGAACCTCTTCCATATAGACGTTCACCCCAAGGGAGGTGACTCCATACTCTTTGTGGTTGATCCCTGCTGTTGGCTTACTGGAGATGAAGGCGATCCCTGGCTTGTAGCCGCAGAGTTTGCTGTAGCCGGCGATCCACTCGATCATCACATTGTGCATATTTTCATCGGGACCGAGGTAGATGTATTCAGGTTTTCCCCAGTAGTCTTTGACATCTTTTGCTTTGAGCGTTCCATCATCCATGCAGTTGACAATGGTGAGGAGGCTATGGATAAAAGCCCGCTGCGTTTGGTAAAGGTATTCGACCTTTTGCTCTTTTTTAAACTGGCGGATGATCTCTTCGATCTCTCCCTCTTCAAGATTGGCCCCTTTCAGCTCTTTTTTGTAGATTTGCGCTTCGGTTAAAAGTTGATCATAGGGCTCTAGAAAGATAATCCCTTTGGCCCCTCCCTCGGGAATATCTTTGTTCTTCTTTTGTTGGGTATAGGAGAGGTTGTAACACTCTAGGAAAACATTGTTTCTTTCGGCGATCATCTGCTCATACCGCTGCGGGAAGACGGTTCGAAGCCCCCCTCTAGAAAGGTCTTTAAAGCGGATATGGAACCCAATAAAGTGCATTCCTCGGGTAAAGAAGATTCCATGGGGAAGTTCTGGGAATTTTTCCCGCCGGTTGAAAGGGACATAGTTAAGATAGCGGGGGTCGAGGCGGAAGCAAAGGGCACTTTTATTATTCCGATAGAAGTTATTCTTCAAGGTGTATTCGACAAAATACATCGCCTGTTTCAAGATGTTTTTGCGGCGGGTATCGTAGAGCTCATTTCCTGTATCGAGATGGTCGATGAGCATGAGCGTTTTTTCCCGCTCTTTCATGTAGGCATCGAGGTTGCTGCTTTTCGGGTGAAACTTGAGCTCAAAAGCCTTACAGATCACTGTCGTCAGCTCCGGGTGGCGGCAAAGCCCCTCGATCACGTTGCTCAGCGTGTAGAGGTTGAGGTCGGCGTGAACGAGTGTTTGATGTACAAAGCTGGCCGCACTTCTTAAAAGGTTGCCGATGTTTCCCCTCAGTAGCCCCGGTTCGACAAAGACTTTTTCGATGTCGTCGCCCTCTTGAAAGTACTTTAGAGTTGCCAGTTCTTGCAGAAAATCTTGAGTATCGGTTTCTTCCCATGCAGCTTTCCCCTTGATTCCATGGAGCCCTAAGGACATGATTAAGATACTATTTTTGCTATAGGGCTCGACATAGGATGCCGTGACTCGTGTGATTTTTAGATTATGGCGGAAAATCATTTTCGCGAGACGGAATAAAAAGCGGTGTTTTGGTGTGTTGCGCCATGCTAAGACGATTTGCATCGAGGGGATATCCCCCTTTTGCTTTCCATACTTCCAATCTTCATGGTAGCGCACCTCATACTGGCAGTAGTCGCGGGTCCGCGCTCGAAAAAACATGTGAAGCGCCAGAATCAAGCGCTCTGTCGAAAGGGAGCGGATAAAAAGAGGATCCATCGCTGAGATCAGCTTTTCACATTCCTCTTGTGTCATCTCAGGTATGATTTCTTTGAGCCCCTCGAAAATTTCATGCCGCTTCTCTTTGGATAAGAGCTCCTTAACCTTCTCCGGCTTCGGTTTTTCATAAGAGGTGAAGTGGATATGAGCGATCACAAGACGTTTTTTCACCCCCGGAAAGGGGGGTGGTGCATCAGAGATAAAGGTGTGGTAGTTTTTGATGCCATAGAGGTTAAACGCTTTTAAGATCTTCATGTCGACATCGGGAGAGTCGAGCATGAGGACAAAGGCCTCACTCTTCAATTGAATTTGGCAATAGTGGTCGAGAAGGGGAAATCCCATCAGGTAATGGGCAATAAGCATATACTGGTCAGGCTCAATCTCTTCGAAAAAGCCATCGGGCATATGTTCTTGAAGCCAAACGTAATACTCTTCGAACTGTTTGCTTTCAAACTCGACTGCCTTTTGCTTAGACAGCTTATCCTTTTTATCCGGTCTTTTCATCTTAACTGCTTGATAATAAAATGCAAATGGGAAACACACTTCCCCCTCACCCCTACCATACAAGCTTGCTGATTTTTTGGAACTATTGAATGTATACCCAAACAAAATCAAGAATTGGTTTTTGCTCGAGCCAGCATCCCCATCTTTAACCCCCCTCTGCATCGCCCCTATCTTCCCCATAGGGGACTGCCTCGAAGGAGCTAAACCTGAGGCGCCGGCTTTGGCAAACTCCCAATTTTTGAAATTATTTGGGTATATACCCATTCGGAATGGATATAGTTTGCAGGTAATAGGATGTATAGTTTAAAGTTTTAGGGTAAGGGCAATTGTTATGGGAGTTTTGGAAAAATGCAGTCGAAGATCAAGTTAGCGGAGTGGGATGGTCTTTCCTACTATATGGCTGAAGAAAATGGAGCTGCTGACCATACTATTCTTGTAGAAGATGGTCTGGGGGGTGCAGCATGTTTTAATCTCGAAACAGGACATAGATTCTCTGGTACTTTGGCAACGGAAAAACTAGTAAAGGCTGGGAAAATTATCCAAGAGTTTCGGGAAGACTTTATCGATTACTGGGAAGAATTTAGGTCTGAAGCCTTTGATAAGAGGGCAGGATAACTCATGCCTAAGGCAGGTGAAATTTGTGGAATTGTATTCTTTATATTTAGGGAAATAGGGGCTCCCCACCACTTGCCGCATGTTTTAGTAAAATATGGTGAATATAAAGGGAATTTCGCGATTGAAACTGGAGAGCAGTTGAATGGGCGCTTATTTCCAGCGAGACAATCAAAAACCATTCAAAAGGTGCTTGTTCTCCATAAAGAGGAATTGTTAAAGTTCTGGCATAATCTCCAGCAAGACACTCCTGAGTCGACTGCACCAATTTTTTAGTTATAATCAGTTGAAAATTAAGAATGTTATGCTTTATGGATAGGTTTATGGAAGATCCAGATAAGTTTAATATTAAATCGTTTAAACTTCTTGGCGGATTTGTTATTGAAATCCGATACCAAGATGGAAAAGTCCAGACGATAGATTTTGGACAGATCAGACATGAAGGTTGGTGGAAGGAATTAGAAGACCCAGAATACTTTAAAAAGGTCAAAATCAATGAAATTGAGAACTTAGAGTGGCCTCATGGTCAGGACTTCAAGCCTGAGCACCTGTATTACTGGGAAAAATATCGTCAAGACTACATGTAGTCTATCTATTTTTGGTTGCCAAAAATCTCTTAAAAGGAGGAAAATTGATCCTTGCATACAATGGAGGTTGGCATGAATAAATTGATTACAAAGCTCTTACCTGTGGTTCTTTTTCCTAGCATTCTGTTAGCGGGGATTTTTGACTGGTTTTTTTCAGATGAGCAAATGGTTACCCAATTTGAGTGTCCCCATAGGTGTGGTGAATGGGGCTCTGAAGGGATGCAGAAAGTTGAATGGCAAGCGGTTCTTGCCCTTTGGGAGTTGGACCGCTTGAGCTATGCCTGCCAAAACATTCCGTTTTCTTATGCTCTACCGATCAGTTTGGATGATCCTTGGTATCGGGCTCTGTGTGATGGATGGATTAGACTGTCTGGAGGAAGCTTTACAACCTACTTTGGTGGAGATGATGAGGGGCCGGTCATGTATTGGGGCATCAAACATGGTGAAAACGAAAAGGGGAATTATGAAGGGGCAACCTTTTGGGTGGAGTATTATCCTTTTTCGACTGAAAAGAATGAATACGACTACGAAGATTTCGAAGTCCGATCCTTAAAAACCATCAAAAGGTTGAATACTTGTATTTTTTCAAGTTTGATTGATAACTGGAGGTTTTACTGGAATGAGAACCATGGAGTAGAACTTGATTCGTTAGATGGGGATATAAAAAAGTTAAAAAAGCAAATCAGTATAAAAGAAGATCCCCCTCTTACAAGTGAGCGGGGGAGGCAGGCTTTAGTAAACCTCAAAACAGGCCTTCAAAAAAAAGAATCGAAGTTCAATATGGTTGTTATGGAAGGTCAAAGAATTGACACCTTATTTGAACGTCATATGCCCCTAGTCGCAGCTAGACTCGATGCGATGATGGAAGCCTATTCTGACATCCAAGATCAATGCATTACTCAGCATAATGCTCCAATGGCTTATCTCAACCGGGCGCGATGCTTCTTCGACCAGGGCGATAATATGAGTTGTATCGCAGACATTAAGAAACTGCTTGAAATAACTCCTCCCGAACTTTTAAATGAAAAAATCGTTTTAGAAGCCCAACTTAGACAAGGGCGAGCGGAGTGTGAGTTAGATCTTTTTGATGATGCTATTGCAACACTTTCGACCTGCATTGCCAATCATCCCCGTCATAAAGAAGCCCATATCGAGCGTGCAATTGCTTACTTTGAAAAGGGAGACTTTCATGCGGCGCTTCAAGACTATGCCGAAGCAAGAATAGACCTTAGCTACATACCTGATGATTTTAAAGGTGACTTAGAGTTTTTTGGAGGGGTGGTTAAAGGGATTACCTTAGGAGCAACTGAAGCCCTTGTTGACTTTGGTCCTGCCCTACTTTCCAGCGCGCAAGGACTGAGTCATGGTCTTTGGGCATTTACAACAAACCCAAAAGAGGCCTCAACTGCGATGCTTTATGCATGCAAAAATGCCTTAGAGTTCATACAGACAAGTGGATGCTATGGTACGCTAAAAATTCTCTTCCCCGAAATGGGAGAGCTATTGGACAAAGGAAAGCTTCTTTCCTACACCCGTCAAGGAGAGCTCATTGGCCAGCTAATTGGACGTTATGGAGTAGACTTCCTCCTTTTTGCAGGGGCAGGTAAGGCGCTAAAAGCCTACCGAGGTCTAAGAAGAGCCAATGCGACCCTTTCGCTAGAAAAGATGACCCTCGCCATGCAAAAAGGGGGAGCTGTTACAACCCATTATGAAATGTGGTGGAAAAAAGCAGCTCCTATGCTCGAAGAGCTTAAAGCAACAAAGCCGGCGAACCTTGGAAGAAAGCTAAATAATCAGGTCTTTAAAGGGCAGGCTCTGTCAGAAACACAAGTGAGAAAGGTCCTTCATCACTTAGGTTATCGAACGCCTCCTCGACCGAAAAAAATCCCTCGAGATGTCGTTGCAAAGTTTTCGAAAAAGGGTGGAGGAATCCGGTATGTTAAACCTGGGACCACAGAAAACCAAGCAATTTATATCCGTGTTATGCCAGGAAATCCCAAGAGTCCTAACCTTGTCCAAAGAAAACCCTATGTTATTCAGAGGTATGGTAAAAAGGCTCTCTCTAGAGATGGACGTCTAGTAGAGATGGAATCGAATAAAAAGATTATTCATATTCCTTTAGAGGAATATGAATTTAAAGGGTGGTAGTTTTGGAGAACAAAAAATATAAAATAGGAGATTTTTCATCTTTAATTGGTACTATTAGAATCATCTCTGATAAGGATTACCAAGAGCGGATTTGGGTTAGACGTGAAGACCCAACAAGTTGTGATACATATGAAGCAACTACTATGGAGCTCTATGAGGTAGGTGATCCAATTGTAGAGGATCCTAGCGATGTCATCATGACCAAAGAGCAATATAGGATGCTTAAAAATCTTTGCCAGATGGTAGATGAGTATGACTCTTTATTAGATCAACCTGAAGATGATGAAGGAATCGTCAATGACCCAAGGTGGCATAAGATCATAGAGTATGCAAAGCCCCTTTTTGACAATCTAGTAAGAGCAGCTTACTGTCCCTCTGAAATTCCAAAGGATGCTCTATTTGTCCTTCCCCCTTTTTGTACAGGTCTCCGCTATCTGAACCCTCTCAATTCGCTAGAAGAAATGCGGATATTTGAGGGAAATCCTAATAGTCCAGCTAAAAGTAGACAAGAGCGTTATGTTCTCCATCTTGTCAATGGACAAGCTGTAGGTTTCAATGGAAATACCACCACTATTACCGATGTGATGTGCCGCCAACCTCTTGAGGACTTTTCTTTGAGCCACTGGATGACAAAAAAAAGCGATTTAGAAGTATTTAAAGCTTCCTTACTGAATATCTGCTGGCTATTTTCAGACAGTGCAACGCAGCGCAAGGTATGGTTGGAGTTTGGAGTTTCTGACTTTATAGAGTCTATGGTTATTTTTGGTGAGCAGGTCGATAAACTAGAGGAATTTTCTGTAGAAGCAGGGCCGTTTTATAAAAGCTTAGGAGAGCTTTCTAAAAGGATGAAAAGTTACTACGAGGGGCGTTCTGTTCAAATCTATACATGGACAACCCCAGAAAATCATGAAGAGATTTTAAAAGATCCTAAATGGCACGAGATCCAGAAATATGCCAAGAAGGTTTATGATGAATTGCAGAAATAATTGTTTTTAGCATGCTTGCGGATAAGAAAATTTCTGATTTTCAATGGATTATGAAAAAAATATGGTACATCTCCAGTAAGGAGTATCAGGAACACATCTGGGTGAGGCATGAGGATTCAGAAATCTGTGATTCATATGATGATACAACAGAAGGATTTTATGAATGTGAAGGGATTCTTGAAGATCCTAGTGATATTATTATTTCGGATAGCCAATATCAAATGCTTAAAAAGCTTTATGATATGGTTTATGCTTATGATACTTCCGAAGCTCGTCCGGAAAGTGATAAGGATATAGTGAGTGATCCTAAATGGCACGAGATCCAAAAATATGCCAAGAAGGTGTACGATGAATTGCAGAAATAATTGTTTTTAGTATGCTTAAGCATAAGTTTAATATTAAATCATTTGAATCATTTGAACTTCTTGGGGAATTTATTATCGAAATCCGGTACCAAGATGGAAAAATCCAGATGATAGATTTTGGGCAGATCAGACATGAAGGTTGGTGGCATGAAGGTTGGTGGAAGGAACTGGAAGACCCTGAATACTTTAAAAAGGTCAAAATCAATGAAATTGAGAATTTAGAGTGGCCTCATGGTCAGGACTTCAAGCCTGAGCACCTGTATTACTGGGAAAAATATCGTCAAGATTACATGTAGTCTATCTATTCTTAAGAAGCCTTAGGCTATTCAGCCCAACAAGAACGGTTCCTCCCTCGTGCAAGATGACAGCGAGCCAGAGGGGAATCAGCCCCAGCAAGGCTGGGGTGGTTGCGAGGCAGATGACGCCGAGCGCCAAGGTGAGGTTTTCTTGGACGATCCGGAGGGTTTTCTTCGCTTTTCGATGGAGCCAAAGGGCCAGGGTAAGGTCATCTTGAAGAAGGACGATATCGGAGGCGTCGACAGCGGTCGCACTCCCAATTTTTCCCATCGAGATCCCGACGCTTGCTCGGGTAAGTGCCGGGGCATCATTAATCCCATCACCCACCATGGCGAGGTGTTTTTCAGCTGAGAGTTTAGAGATCGTTTCAAGCTTATGCTCGGGGCGGAGGTCGGCATAGACCTGGGCGATCCCCAGCTCTTTAGCCACTTTATGGGCACTTTCTTCATGGTCGCCGGTGAGCATCGCCACCTCTAGCCCCTCTTCTCTTAACGCTTCGAGGGTCTCTTTGGCTTGTGGGCGGAGGGCATCGGAAAAAGAAAAGCGAAACAAAGCCTCTCCCACCTTTAAGAAGGTAACCATCTCCTTTTTATCAAGAGGTTTCTCGGGGGAGATGAAGGCCTCATTGCCGATCTTCACCGTTTCCCCTTTTTCGGTCACCGCTTGAAGGCCAAACCCCGGCACCGACTGAAAGTTGGAGAGTGTTGCGGGGGCAACCTTTTTCTTGTCGGCAAACTGGCAAATTGCCTGCGCCATGGGGTGGGTGACATGTCTTTCAAGGGCGCTTGCAAGGGCGAGCGCCTCTTCGGTCAAAATTGGAGTTGCTCCTAGGGGCTCCACTCCGGTGCAGGTGAGCTCTCCTGTTGTGAGGGTTCCCGTTTTGTCAAAGGCAACAATGCGGCAGGCAGCAAAGGCATCGAGGGTGACTCCACCCTTGAGGAGAACCCCTTTACGGGCGCAGGCGCTAATGGCGCTGAGGTAAGCGGTCGGAGTTGCAATGATAAGAGCGCAAGGAGAGGCCGCAATTAAAAAGGTCAGGGCGCGGTAAACCGATCCTTCGACTCCCAAAAAGGGGACCGAGAGAATGAGGGGAAGGGTTAAGGCAAAAAAGAAGAAAAGGGCAATAATCGTCAAGGCGTACCGCTTGCCAAACTTATCTAAAAACCGTTGGAGTTTTGGCTTCATCCCTTGCGCTTCATTGATGAGCTTAATGATTTTTGAAAGGGTGGACTCAGCACTTGTCTTGGTCACTTCAATCGTCAACGTTCCATCGAGGTTTCGACTTCCAGCTTGGACCTCATCCCCCTTTTTCTTGGAGACGGGGGCACTCTCTCCCGTGAGGTGGACGAGGTTGACAAATGAACTTCCGTCGATCACATTCCCATCGAGGGGGACAACCTCACCTGCTCGGACAAGGAGATGGTCTCCCACGTTAATCTCTCGGACCGACCGTTCGACCAGCGCCCCAGCGGCGCCGATGACCATCCCTGTTGTTGGCGAAAGGTGGTTGAGGCTAATGAGCGCTCCCTTCGCCTTTTTCGAGACCGACTCTTCCATCGCCCCCGAAAAGGCAAAGAGGACAAGGAGGAGCCCTCCCTCCATTTGGCTTCCAATCATAAAAGAAAGAAAGGCAGCAAGGGTCATCAAAACATCGATGTTGATCTCTAAGTTTTTAATATCTTCAATCGTCCCCAAAAGGGCCGGGGTTCCCGCTAAAAAGTAGACGAAAAGTAAACAGAGATTAGAAAGATCGATGCGGTAAAAAGAAGCGATAAAAGCGCTCAAGAGGAAAAAGGCGGAGAGAAGAGAACTTTTTAAGCTCAGGTTATGGGCCCAGCAGCGGGAATTTTTTTTAAGAAAAGGGCTGATACTCTCTTCTTGCCCCGAAGTGAAAAATTCATCAAAGATGTAAGGCATGAGCGGTCCAACGGGCTAAGAAATGGATGGTCCCAATCGCTAAAATACCAACGGCTAAGTTCCAGACTACCGACTTGATGAGTTCATTTCCTTCCAGTTTGCTTGCAACCAAGGTGGCAACCGCAAAGATAAGACCAGAGAAAATAGCGGCTGTGACAAACCCTCCAAAGAAAAAGCCCACTCCGATTGTTAAAGCAGCGATAAGGACTCCCACACCTGCCCCAACAGCTTGCTTAAGAGGGTGCTCATAAGACTCCAGGGTCAGGCCGAGCTCTTCTTCGAGCATGACCCGCAAAAGACGGTTGTCATCGGCCATCAGCACCTCGATCACTTGGTCGAGGAGTTTGCCGGTCAGCCCTTTCTGCTGATACATCGCGGTCAGCTCTTCTTTTTCTTGAGCCCGGTGGTGTTCAATCTCCCACCGCTCTTGCTCGATCAGGCGGTGGAGGCGCTCAAGACGGGCCCATCCCAAAAGGGCGCTCCGTCCAACGCGCCAGAAAAGCCATCCGCACGAGAAAAAACCGAGAACCCAAACCGCTCTTGAAGGGGAAAACCCAAAAGCACTTAGTAAAATTCCGATGCCAAGGAGGATAATGGCCGTTTCCTTAATACTATCTGCAGCGGCAGTGATGTAGCCGGGAGTTTCAGCGCCATGGACCTCCGAGGTCGCCCGCGCCCCCTTTTCCCGTGCCGCCTTTAGATGTTCGATAGCATCTTTTCCCTCAAAATGGTTATGGCTTTTCTCGTTCATGTTTTTTACTTTACCTCATTGGGTTTAAAAACCCAAGAGCCTATCTATATCGAGCGCTTTCTCTTATTTTTTAGAGAAATATACCTATTTATACCCATTTATACCTGGATTCAGGTATAAATGAGTATAAACGAGTATAAATTGTAAAAATGAGGTGATTTATGGACCCTTTGAAAAATCCATTTTCTCCAGGAGCAGGGACCCCTCCTCCAGAGCTAGTAGGTAGAGATCCTGTGTTAGAACAAGGGCGAATCCTTCTTGGTCGAATAAAGGGAGGACGCCCAGAGAAAAGCTTACTGCTGACAGGACTTCATGGTGTGGGTAAAACAGTTCTTTTAAATCAGATCGAACACGCTGCTAAAAATAATGGGTTTCGAACTGTTTTCATTGAGGCTCATGAAGACAAAGGGTTAGGCCCTTTAATTGTTCCTTATCTTCGGTCTCTTTTGTTTGATATCGATCGAATAGCAGGAGTGGGGAATAAAGCAAAAAGGGCCCTTTCTGTTCTTAGGAGTTTTGTGGCAGGCTTAAAGCTGACTTATGGTGAAGTCTCAGTTCGATTAGATATCGATCCTGAGAAAGGATGTGCTGATAGCGGTGACCTAGAAATTGATTTACCTGAGCTATTTATTGCTATTGGTGAAGCTGCTGCTGATCGCTGTTGTCCAATTGCGATTTTTATTGATGAATTGCAATACCTTAATAAAAAAGAGTTAGGGGCTTTGATTATGGCGATGCATAAATTGCAGCAACGCCAGCTCCCTGTTGTGTTATTAGGAGCGGGACTTCCTATCCTTCCTGGTTTAGCAGGAGACTCTAAATCCTACGCAGAGAGATTATTTAGTTTTCCCAATATTGGAGCTTTAACAAAAGAGGATGCGATAAGAGCCCTTCAAGATCCAGCCAAACAAGAAGGGATTTGTTTTGATGCTTCAGCGCTAGAAGAGGTTTATTCCCTTACAAAGGGATATCCTTATTTTCTCCAGGAGTGGGGGTACGTCACTTGGAATACGGCAGTAAGCAGTCCGATTACTGTAGAAGCAGTTAGGAAAGCAACAAAGGCGGCGATTCAGCGGCTTGATGAAAATTTTTTCCGTGTTCGCTTTAACCGGCTTGTTCCCAGTGAAAAAGAATTTCTTAGAGCAATGGCTGAATTAGGGTCGGGAATTTGTCGAACCTCTGATGTAGTAAATATATTGGGGGTTAAAATTGCAAGCCTTGGTCCTGTCCGAGCAAAGCTGATTAAAAAAGGGATGATTTATAGCCCTTCTCATGGGGAAATAGCATTTACAGTTCCTCTATTTGATCAGTTCATGATTCGATCGGTCCCTAAGCTTGTAGGGGTGGGCCTTCAGGAGGTTTAGGTTCTGCTCTCGAAATTTAGGGCTAAGGGATTCAGAGGAGGTTTTCTTGAATGACGAATCCCATAGCCAAAGTGCTATGGGTGAGGAAGAAAGGAAGTCTAGTGAAGCCGCAGCTGTCCATCGACTCCAAAAATTGGCGTATACTGAGCAGAAAAAGCTTTTCTTTAATCGGAGAAAAAATTAAACTTGATGCTTAATAACCTGCGATTGCTACCTAGGGATGCCTGCTTGAATTTTTCTTTTTCTACAGGTTTAGATGGGAAAAATGACCCCTACTTTAGGCAAGTATGTGGTCATTTTGCCCCCCTGAACCTGAAAAGAAATCGAAGATCCCTTCAGGCACCCCTCGGAGGCAATCACAGGTACAAGTTTCCAACAAGGAGGAAATAAGATGATACAGCAAGGATTTCAATATGGACTTACAGTACTCGATTATGCTCGACAATGGGCAACTCCTTTAGTTGCCCCTATACAAGATTTTATGCGAGTTAACGAAGCAAGTGTTCAAAGAGCTTTAACGGCTACACTCAATGCTGATAATGCCAATATTATTACTCGTTATGCAGAAAATCAGGGGGTAAGAGAATCTGATGTTAAAAATGCACTTTTAAAAGCGCAAGAAAAGACAACTCAGATTGCCGTAGGGTTCTTTGCCTTGGCTGTTGCATTTTACACCCTTTCAAAGTACACCCCCTTTTTTAAAGATATCTGTCGCTATGCGTCCTACTTTTTTGGGTATGTCACTTGGGAGGTTTTTAAAGTTGAGGGAGAAATTTTTAGAAGGATTGACCGTATTAATGAGCAAAATGCACAACAGAATGTAGCGCAAAATGTGCTCGTTAATAGGTTGAATCAACTCTTTGGTGATATTAGAGCGAATTCTTTTTTAATAAGGTTTCTCAACACCAATATGAGCCTAGCTGGCTTTAATCTGCGCCCCTGGAATATCCCCAACAACGATGTTGGAGCGATATTTACACAAATGGTTCAAGCGGCTAATCAGCAGAACCAGCCGGAGAACAACCAAGCTGACTAACCCCTCCAAGGTATTTGTGGAGAACGGGGGGAATCGTGACTGAGCCATCTTCCTGCTGGTTGTTCTCAAGAAGGGCAACCATGAGGCGGGAAGTAGCAAGGCCTGACCCATTAAGGGTATGAGCAAGCTCCGGCTTCCCTTCACCCCGTTTGAAACGGATCTTTGAGCGGCGCGCCTGAAAGTCGGTGCAGTTGGAAATCGAAGAGACCTCATAGTAACGGTTTTGCCCAGGAAGCCACACCTCTAGATCGATTGTTTTTGCAGAGGCAAATGACATATCTCCCGTCACAAGAAGCATGCTCCGGTAATGAATGTTGAGCGCTTGAAGAATCGTCTCGGCACTTTCAACCATTTCATTGTAGATCTTTTCACTCTCTTCGGGGCGGGTAACGCAAAATATCTCCACCTTGTTAAACTGGTGGGTTCGGATCAGCCCCCGCTCACCTGCTCCTGCGGCTCCTGCTTCGCGACGAAAACAGGGGGTGTAGGCGGTATATTTAAGGGGAAGCTCTTCCTCTTTGAGAATTTCATCATAGTGGATGCCATTCAGAACTGCTTCTGAAGTTGGAATGAGATAAAGATCATGATCTTTATCGCGGAGTTTGAAGAGCTGATCTTCAAATTTAGGAAGGTGGGCCGATCCAAAAAGGATGTCGCTTCGCCCTAGCAGGGGAGGGATCCACTGCTCAAAACCGTTGGCGACATGGGTGTCGATCATAAAGTTGATCAGTGCCCACTCGAGACGGGCTCCCATGCCTCGGTAGGCGGGCCACCCACTTCCTCCGATTTTTGCCCCCCGTTTAAAGTCAAAGAGGTGGAGCTTTTCATTGAGTTCGAGGTGGTTCTTGGGCTCGAAAGAAAAGGAGGGTTTTTCACCGAAAGTTTTGATCTCGACATTATCTGCTGGATCGAGAGAAGCTTTGATCCCTTCTTCGGGAAGATTGGGAAGACATCCTAATTCAAATTTTAATTGCGCTTCAAGCTCGTTGCATTTGTGGTCGAGGGTGGAAATTTTTTCTTTGGCCCCTTCCATCGATTTGAGCAAGAGGGTGACATCTTCACCCTGCCGTTTTTTTTCACCCACCTCTTTGGCGCTTTGGTTGCGGATGTTTTTAAGCTCTTCAGCCTCAATTTTTAGGGAGCGGATTTCTCCATCGAGCTTAAGAATATTTTGAACGGAGACCCCCTCTTCCTTTGTTTGAAGTTTTTTTTCCACTTCTTGGGGGTTTTCGCGGATCTGTTTGATGTCAAGCATGGTTTTTCCTTTATTCTCTAAGCGATTCAGTGTACAATATAAGGCAAATATTTCCTACTTGAAAGATTGGAAAATTATTGTTACGATAAGAATAAATTTCACCAAAGATTTACAGGCAAATTCATGGCAAAACAAAAATATCCTAAAGTGCAAAACCCTCTCATTCTCCGTTTCCACCGTCTGATGGACGCATTCGCAAAGTCGGATGATGAAAGAGACTTTTACCTCGACACCGTGGAGGGGTTCATCGTTTTTGCCGACCTGGATAAGAGTGTTGAAGAGCTCGAGGGGCTCGAGAAAGAGCTTCAGACATGCGCTGACCGTTTCCGCCTGATTCCGAAGATGACCTTCTATGAAACCAAGAAGTTTATGGAAGGTTTTGTCAATGAAAAGGTCTATGATATCGACACGAAGGAAAAGCTTCTCGACATCATCTCCTCTAAAGAGGCGCGGGAAAACTTTCTTGAGTTTATCTATGACCACCTAACAGAGCTTGAAAAGTGGCAGCAGTATTACCACGAGCGGTCACGGATTCGCATTATCGAATGGCTCCGCAGTGAGGAGATACAGTTTGCTTTTGAAGAAGATCTCGATGTGACAAAACATGTCTTAGAAAAGGTGAAGCACCACCAGTTTGATGCAAAAGTTTCTAAAGATGTTCAAAATGCGCGTGAAACAATCGTTGTTAAGTCAAAGACCTACTACTCGAATGAAGCGCTTAATCCTCGTCCCAAACGGGGACGTCCTCCAAAGCAAGCGGCAAAAGTGGAGCTTGAGCCCCAGTACACCATCGATATTTATAAGACCGTTCCTCAGGCGATTCGCCCCTTTCTCTTTAATCCCGATTTTACCAGTACTTCGGTCACCTTCTCTGCGAAGTTCGATACCGAAGCGCAGCTCATCGCAAGTCTTCGAGGAAGTTCGCGCGTCAAAATCGACACGAAACTCGAAGCCCTTTCACAACGTCTCGAGTCGCTCCGCCACCTCTCTGACCGCCTCAAGTCGAGTTCAGGCTTAGGTCTTGAAAGCGAAGAGCGTCTTCTCCAAGCTGTGAGCGAAGGGGGAGAGGAGAAGAAAAGTAAAATTGCAGGGATTGCAAAAGGGTTCCTCCCTGGAAAGAAAAAAAGTGCCCCTAAAGAGAAGAAAGAGATCCAGGAGATGCTCCAGAAAAAACGGGAAGCGGGGATCAAGCAGGTTACTCCCATTAAACGCGGAAAGAAAAAAGAAGAAGGATAAGTCATGCAAGCAAAAGCCCCTCTACAAGATCTTCTTGCTGTCTCTTCCAAAGCGAAGTGTTTAAAGATTCTTGAAGGGATCTACCGCGCTCGCTTTACAGATGAGAAAATGCAAAAGCTTGTCCGGCAAAATAAAGGTGGGACATTCCACCTTTACACAGCAGGACATGAGCTGATTGGTGTGATGTCTGGTGAGGCCCTTGAGCAAGGAAAGGATTGGGGATTTCCCTATTACCGTGACCGGGCCTTTGCGATTGGTCTTGGGTGTAACTTAAGTGAAATCTTTGGTGCTTTTTTAGCCCGCGAAGTTCCTCACCATTCGGGAGGGCGGATGATGCCCGACCACTTTTCCCATAAAGAGCTGCGAATTCCTTGTCAGTCGAGTGTTGTTGGTTCCCAATTCCTCCAAGCTGTTGGCATTGCTAAAGCCGCTCGCTTAGCTGGAACCAATGAAGTGGCTTACGTGTCTGGTGGGGATGGCTCCACCTCTCAAGGAGACTTTCATGAAGCGCTTAACTACGCCTGTGTCCACAAGCTAGGGGTGATCTTCGTCATCCAAGATAATGGTTGGGCTATTTCAGTTCCCGTTGAAGATCAAACAGCAGGGGGCTCGATTGCCCACATGGCCAAAGGGTACGCTGGGCTAACCGTCCATGAAATCGATGGGTGTGACTTTGAAGCCGTTGATGGAGCGCTGAGCGCAGCGGTTAAAAAAGGAAGAAGCCTCGAAGGGCCCACTCTCATTGTTGCGAAGATCCCTCGAATCGGCGCCCACAGTAGCAGTGATGATCCCAAAAAATATAAAACCGAAGCGCAAACCGAAGCAGATCAAAAAAGAGATCCCCTTCCCCGTTATGAAGGGTGGCTCTTGGAAAAAGAGCTGATCACCCCTGAAGAGATCAGTGCGCTCCGAGAAAAAATCAAAGAAGAGATCGAAACAGCCGCCCTAAAAGGGGAAGAGTTCCCCCTTCAAGAAAAAGAGCGCGCTTTAGATCATGTTTATAAAGAAGTCGATGCCACCTTTATCCAAACTCCCGAAGCGCGCGGTGAAAGTGTTGTCATTATGGACGCCTTAAACCACGCCCTTGACGAAGAGATGGAGCGGGATCCCGGTGTCATTATCTTTGGGCAAGATGTCGCCCGCGGCAAGGGGGGCGTTTTTGGGATTACCCGTGGTCTGACCGCTAAATATGGAGAAGAGCGGTGCTTTAACACCCCTCTAGCAGAGTCGACGATCGTTGCCACCGCCATTGGAATGGCAGTCCATAGCCACTTCAAACCCGTTGCAGAGATCCAGTTTGCCGATTATTTTTGGACCGGGGTAAACCAACTCTTTAACGAACTCTCAAGCTTCCACTACCGCTCGAACGGAGAGTGGCACTGTCCCGTTGTGATCCGGATGCCCACAGGAGGGTATATCCAAGGAGGGCCCTACCACTCCCAAAGTATCGAAGCATTCCTTGCCCACTGCCCAGGACTCAAAGTGGCCTTCCCTAGCAACGCTGCCGATGCCAAAATGCTCCTTAAAAGTGCCATCCGCGACCCAAACCCCGTTATTTTTCTCGAACATAAAGCCCTTTACCGGCAAAGAGTTTTCTCGGCAAACCCCGAGCCCACCCAGGAAGAGACCCTCCCCCTTGGAAAAGCGCGTGTTGTCCGTGAAGGAAAAGATCTTACCCTGATCGCATGGGGGCTCATGGTCCATATGTCTTCCGAGGTCGCCCAAAAACTTGAAGATGAAGGGATCTCGGTCGAAGTGATCGATCTTCGGACCATCGTTCCTCTTGATATCGAGACGATCCTCACCTCTTTAGAGAAAACCAATAAAGCACTCATCCTTCATGAAGCGCCCCTAACCTGCGGCTTTGGAGCGGAGATCGCTGCCCAAATCTCAGAAAAAGGGTTTGAGTTTCTCGATGCGCCGATCCAGCGTCTAGGGGGCAAAAACAGCTGCGTCCCTTACGCCAAACACCTCGAAGATACGATCCTCCCCCAAAAAGAGGATATCGAGGTAGCTGCGCGCACCCTTGCTAAATACTAACGGAGTTTCTCTGGTGGGGGTGAGAAAGTTCTGAGAAGATTTCTCACCTGCGCCGAAAAACTCGGTCCTTTAGGGCCGAGATGAAAGGCGCAAATACTCATTCCATTGGTTTTTGCTGGTTTTCAATATATTGCCTGATTGTTGAGATAGCAGCTCCTCCGCAACTACCAGCAAAATAACTTAGGGACCAAAAGTTATTGCCCTATAATGCCTTTTGAACTGAAGGATACCCTTTTTTTCGAATAAGCCGGAAAAAAACGCCTTTTAAAGAATCTCTAAGTTAGAGATAGCAACCTTTTAAAGATTTCTCTTAGGAGCTGGGCAAAAATAACTCATGCATTTCTGGTGCCATAGCGCTTTAGCTGCGCGGCGCAAATCCGCAGGAAGCTTATTAGCTTTCAAGGAGTTGCAACAAAGCAGATGAAGATGTTATGGTTGCAGAAATGTATAAGTTATTTTTGCCCAGCTCCTTAGCTCCTTAAGAACCCTTTTCGTGAAGACCCTCTTTCGATACTTTGTAACAAAGACCAAATGAGTATGTAGTAGAAAAACACACGATCTTCCTCTTCTTAAATTTTTTGTTGACTTAGGCATAAACCAAAGAGTAAAATGTCTCTATGATTATTCGCAAAGCCTTTCGATTTCGCATTAATACAAACAAGGAATTAAACCAGCAGCTATCAGAATATGTTGGG
>NZ_JAAEJV010000007.1 GCF_015356785.1 Candidatus Neptunochlamydia vexilliferae
ACCAAGGAACAAGCCTCTTTTTTTCCAGGTTTTTAGCCACTTACCATATTCGCTTTGCTCGACTTTCAGCTTAACAAAAAAAATCCACTGAACCGACACAGCTTCGGAGCTGAAGGCGAAGAAAAGCTACGTCGTGAAGTGTTACCTCAGCATGCTGTATTTTGAACCATGCCAAAAAATCTCAACCAATCTATCCTCAATTTTAGGGTTGACAGAGCACTAGGTATTTCTAGGCTGTTTTCCAGGTTCAACAAAAGTTTTGTTAGAGACACACTTCATTAGAGGCTAGAAAATTTTTGAGTCTAACCCAGAAGAAGCTTGATCGCTTCTTCGACGCGGGTGACCCCCTGGAGGTGGATCTTCTCGGTGAGCTTTTTGTTTAAGCCCTTAAAGTTTTTTGTTGAGAGGATGCACCGCTTAAAGCCCATGTTGATCGCTTCTTTGATCCGGCTTTCGATGCGGGGAATACTGCGGACTTCGCCGCCGAGACCCACCTCACCCATCACAACGGTATCGGAGGGGATCGGTTTGTTGCAGTAGCAGGAGGCGATGGCCAGGATGATCCCCAGGTCGATCGCTGGTTCGGTGATCTTCATCCCACCGGCGATGGAGACAAAGACATCAAGGGCATGGAGCTGGTAACCCATCCGCTTTTCGAGGACGGCGAGGAGAAGGGTGAGCCTTTTCTGGTCAAGGCCGGTCGAGCGGCGGGTCGAAGTGGCAAAGGAGGTGGGCGCAACGAGCGCTTGGACCTCGATGAGAAGGGCGCGGGTTCCCTCAATCGTGGGGATGATCACAGAGCCGGGAGAGCCGGTCATCCGCTCTTCGAGGAAGGTGAGCGACGGGTTGAGGATTTCAGAAAGCCCTTTTTCTTCCATTTGGAAAAGGGCGACATCGTCGGTGGGGCCAAAGCGGTTCTTGATGGAGCGCATCAGGCGGTAACCATGTTGCCGGTCTCCTTCAAACTCAAGGACGGTATCAACGATATGCTCGAGGACGCGGGGGCCTGCAAGATCGCCACTTTTGGTGACATGGCCGATGAGGAAGGTAGTGATGCCGTTCCCTTTGGCAAGGTGCATGCACTCCATCGCGATTTCGCGCACTTGGGTGACCGATCCAGGCGCTGAGGAAAGCTCGGTTTTATAGACGATTTGGACCGAGTCGACGATGAGAACATCGGGGTGAAGCTTTTCGACCTGGGCGCGGATCGCTGAAAAACTGGTCTCGCTAAAGAGGTAGATCCGGTCACTTTTAATGTCGAGCCGCCTGGCGCGGAGGGAGGTTTGCTCAGCCGACTCTTCACCGCAAACGTAGAGGACGGTCAGCCCTTGGTCAGCAAATCGCTTGGCAAGCTGGAGGAGCATCGTCGACTTTCCAATGCCGGGCTCCCCTCCAATGAGGTTGAGCGATCCTTCAACAATCCCCCCACCCATCAATCGGTCAAATTCTCGGTAGCCGGTATTGACCCGCTTAAAACTTTTGGTGTCGACCTCTTCGATCAAGACCGGCTTGACGGTGCGTGGGGTTTTCGACTCAAAACGCCCCTGCTTTTCGGGAACTTCAAGCTCTTCAGTAAGGGTATCCCAGTTTTTGCAAATGTTGCAACTCCCAGTCCACTTAAATTGCTTGTTCCCACACTCGTTGCAAACCCACACTGACTTTTGCTTGACCATTTTATTTTCCTAATCGGTTAATTGCATTTTCGGCGGCACTTTGCTCCCCCTCTTTTTTGGAAGAACCTCGCCCCTGCCCGAGCTCTTTATCATTCAGGAAGACCCGGATGTGGAAGGTTTTGAGGTGGTCAGGCCCCTCCTCATTCACCACCTCGTAGGTGGGAGGGGTTTGGTGCTCTTTTTGACAATAGTCCTGGAGCTCAGCCTTCCAGTTCCGATGGGGCTTATCAATGATCTCTAAAACATCTTCTTTAAAATGGTCAAAGAAAAAGGTGCGGGCTGCCTCTATTCCTCCATCCAGATAGACCGCTCCGATCACCGCCTCAAAAAGATCGGCAAGGAGAGTCCCCCGCCCCTTCCCTTCGTTCATCGCCTCCCCTTTTCCCACCATGAGGAACCGCTCTAAATCGATTTTTTTCAGGTAGCGGATACAGGCTGTTGCATCGACAAGGCGGGAACGGAGGTAGGAGAGCTCCCCCTCGGGATGGTCGGGAAGGTGGAGATAGAGAAAGTCGCTCATAATGAGCCCCAAAACCGCATCACCCAAAAACTCTAGTCGCTCATTATGGCCCACCTCGAGGTTCCGGTTCTCATTGACAAAGGAGCGGTGGACAAAGGCCTGACCAATAAGAGATTTTTCTTTAAAGGTGTAGCCGATTTGGGCTTCCACTAGAGGATATTCAAACGTATTCATCTGGACTTTTGCTCTTGAGTAAACTATACTGAGCCTATCAAAAAATAGATAAAAGGTAAACATGCGTTTCGGCCTGACAAAGGAACATCACGACTTCTTCCACCGCCACCACCATATTGAGTTTGAAGGGCTCCTTAGCGAGGAAGATGTAAAGCGGCTTTACAGCGATACAGAGAAGCGAGATCGCTGGCGCACAAACCCGGAGATCAAGAAAATCGTCCTCCGCTCAACCTTGGCAGAGGTGGCATCAAACCTGTGTAAAGTCTCTCCCTTGCGGATCGGCTTTGACCAAACAATTTTAAACTCCGGCGAGGAGGAACGATTTCTTCCCTTAAATGAAAAGAGCTCAATCCAAAAGGTGGCATGTGGACTGATCTTGGATCAAAATGGGAGTGGAACGTTTTTTTCTCCTGAGTTTTCCTTTCCCCTCACACACCCTGCCCTTCTGATTGTTTATGTTGAGGAAAAAGCTCAGTACATCCACGAAGAAAAAGATCCCTACAACCATGCGCTGAAAAAACTGGGGTATGGCTTTGGCGACCGGATACGGTCAGACACCCACCCCATTGTTTTTAGGGGTTAGAGGACAGAAGACTTGAAGAACATAATACCTTTCTTATGTAATTCACATACCATTCGGTAACTTCTAGCTCAGCTAGAGATACCTCATATTCTCCAAGGGATGTTTTCCCATAGTTTAGAGAAACCATTTCCCCGATATTACCCCTAAAAGTGACAAATTTTTCCCGCTGCTTTATAACCCTTCTTTTTAATTCTTTTTGGCACCTTACCATCTGCTTCCATACCCCCTCTTCTTTTAGAAATTTTTCATGCTCCTTAATATATTTTTGCTCTCGAGCTAAAAGCCTAGAGAGATCGACATCAAGCTGGCAAAGAAGTTCCTCTGCTCTTTCCCTATTTTCCTGAGCAGTAGGAATCTTTCCCTCAGCAAAACCGGAGAAAATTATACAACTGAATATAAAGAGAGTGGAGTAAAACCACTTCATAGACCACTCCTTAAGGGAACCCTATTATCAAAAATTCCGTCTGGATCATATAGACACTTTGTCGGTGTCATATTGCCTTTAAAGTCGCAAACGGGGCGTTCAAAAACTGTTCCCTCTTCCCCTACCCCATGCCCTAAGTAAACCGACTGCGTATTTCGGAGTGGTAAGTTCCTTTCCTGGAAGAAAGCATGCACTTCGCGTTGCAATTCATCCATTTTAACAGCTGAGCGTTCCTTTTTATAAGCACCTAGCCGTTGAATCAGAGGGAAGGATTTATCAAACTTAGCAAGCCCATGCCCTGGAACAATACTTGAAAGCTCTATCGTCATCACATGGGGAGGAAGTTTTTGGGGATTGCGAGCTCCATGTCCAAGTCCACTGATTGAAGGAGCTCCCATAGGATAGGTGGGGTATACCTTCATAGCATTATCATGAGACGTCCACAGAACAAAAATATTGTCAGCAAGGTGGGAAGATTGATAGTACAGTTTTTTTTCCTCCTCAAAACAATCGTGGGGAACAGCAGGAGCAACCATAAAAAAATTACTCAAAACATTTTTAAAATCGGACTTAAGTAATTTAAGAGTTTGAAGAGTGAATCGATTACCCATACTATGGGCAATTACATCTATTTTTGCAGAGCCATTTTTAAGGTTTTTTAATAGCTCAGCATACTGGCTAGTCAGCCTTCTGTCCTGGGCATTATTATATGATTGATGGGCAAGTATCCCAGCCCCAGGCCATATGTAATAGATCAAGTAGTCATAATTCATATGAATTTGAGAAGAAAGTTTCCCGTAAGAATCATAAGCTTCAGGGGCTGTATTGTTCATCCCATGAACAACTATAGCAACCCTACAACCATTAAGGCGATCGAAGCAACTCTTTTTAGGAATCTCTTTTTTCCAATTTTGTGCAGTAGATAGACTACTCTGGTTTAGAAAATTCTTACAGTCAGTGATAATAAGCGTTTCTTTGAAAAGTCTCTTATGGGTAACGGGATCAAACGCCTTGCTCTTTTGTGCAACGACCTTATATAAATCGCGCGAGCGAAAGTTTGAAAAATAGCCTCCCCTTTGGTTTTCACTTCTAATATCAGGAGTAGTCTTAAAGCTCAGGTTCCCATTGAACTGAAGATAGCTGAATGAAGAGAATCGTTTTTTTAACTGTTCATTTGAAGCTTTCACAATTTTTTCGATTTTTGAGCACTCAACGGTAATCTTATTTTGGTGACTCGGCAAGATAAATAAATGGTCAAAAACCTGCCTGTCTTTTCCTTTCAATGCGCCTAAAATGAAATCGATGGAAAAAATTGTTGTAAAAAGGTCAATCCCTTCTCCCTTTCCTTTTTGAGTGGGCACTAGCTGTCTAAAAAGCTGTTGAAAACGATTTTCTAATAAAGTTTTATTCGAGTTAAATCTAGGATAAAAATAATGGACATAAGCATTATAAGCTCCTTCAGAGATTAAAGCTTTTGCCATTTCTGTTGCACAATTTCCGTAAGAATCTAGAGCAAAAAGAGCCGTTCTCTGGCCTTGAAGCGCCCTTACCCCTTCCCTGGGATTAATCGAACAAATACAGGCGAAGTCTTCTGAAATCGTATCGGGATCGACGTATCCCCCACGGCTCGATACATGAATGATTCGTTCTGGACTTACACTAACCGACACCACATTCTCCTTTAAAAAACTAATTCACCATACCCATGCATATGAAAAAAAATCAATCATAAATTTTGGCATGGTTCAAAACAGGGTAACATTTTTTGGCCTTGTTCACCTTCGTGCAAGGCCTTTTTTAATCAAGCTGCTAACCGCAACCCGAAGGTTAAACGCTCTAGATAGCGTACCGCATCCATAGGGGCAAAACGGCGTCGAGATAGACCATGAACTTCCATAGCCCCACACTATATTCTACGTTTCCGAAGCGGTCCTCAACTTTTTGAGGAAACCCAATTCCCAACCCAAAGAGGCCAGGCGCGACAATCCCATTAGACTCATTGTAGGTGAGGTGTCCGATTTGATAGGCCTTTGGGGGAACTCTCCTTTCAAAACCTACGGCATAGACAACGCTCTGGCACTGGGAAAGGAGTGTAGAAAACTCTGGATCTGAGGCTAGAACCCGGTTTAAATGCTCGGGATACTTTCCATGGATATGTTTTCGTACCCACTCGGCGGTCTCTCCTTTAAGCCCTGTATTATCAAAAAGGACCCAATCTTCAAAAAAAACAGCAAATTTCAAGGGAGATCTATGGAAGTTAATCACTTTTTTTGCTGGGTACTCAAGGAGATTTTTTATAACAATCATCGCCGAGTGGGAAGATCCAAAAACAGCCACTGTTTCCTCAGACACGTCGGGAAGTTTTTCTGCTACAAGCGCCTTTTCAAGGGAGATTTCCTTAAGGTTAGGATACTCGAGCTTCCTTTGCTCTGCTCCGGTTGCTAAAATGACATTTTTTGCAGCAAGAACCTCTTTATCTGTTTTTAAGATCCACTCCCTATTTTCCATTTCAAGGAGGCTCACTTCTCCTTCAAACGAGCGGACTTTTTCCCGGAGCTGTCCGGTCACCCAAATCAGGGGATCTGCAATCTCTTGGAGCAAACATGTTTTTTCGGGATCAAGGTCCTTTAAACGAAAGTGAGGGGCTTTTGCAAAGTTAAAGGCTGGACAAATGTTTAAGTAGTCGAGAAACAGTTTTACCGAGGTGTTGCTTGAAACAGCGCGCCACTTTTGTCCTAGATCTCCTACCTGAAAATCGGGGTCAACCCAAGCTATGGAGCCCGCATCGACTCCTTGATCGATCAATTTTCCAATCGCTGCAATCCCCGCTGGACCAGCTCCGATGATTCCCCACTGAAATCGTTCCATTTTTCCTCTCAATACACTCTGATTCCTAGATAGACAAAAACGGTATTAAAAACCAGGGGTCTTGCTTGCACTTTTTTTTTGATCGCGCTACAGTTATTCCGTTATGAAAAACGATTGTTTAGGACTTGCCACCCACCCCCATGTCAAAAAGATGGGAATGAAAGCTCTTCTAGAATGGGGAGTGACTGCGCCGCCAAGCTTCCAAGAGGAAGTGGAAGACCAACTCGCCGATTTATTAGGGAAAGAGGCGGCCCTTCTTTTGCCTTACCCTTACCCTCTGACCCTAGAAGGAACCGTTTTTGTCGATAAACGGTGCACCATCGACTGGATCCGCGGATCTTCGTCAACCGCGAAGACTCAGTGGATCGTCACTACTGAGTTTAAAAAAGTTGGCGAAGGGGCGCACCTCATTGTTGACGACTCCTCTAGCTTCGGGATTGCAGGAAAGTTGGGGATGGGACTTTCTGCCCACCGGAAAGAGGTAAGCATCATCTTTGCAAAGACTCCCTTTGGGGTCTATCTAGGGCTTCGTCGCTCCCTAAAAAAGCTCTTGTGTGATCAAAACCCCCTCCTTGCCAAAGCAGCAACCCTTTCTGCTCCCGTTTTAGGAGCTTTGAGTGGCGCCCTCGAGCTTATTCCCGATATGGATCTAGAAAGGGAGCAACTAGAACCTCTGGGTGAATCTTGTTTTTCTATGAACACCTCCTCCTCCTTTTCCCAGGTTTAAATGCAGACGAAGAAGAAAAAACTCGAAACCTACATCATCTTCTTTGCCATTGTCTTTACAGTGCAACTGGTCAACTTCTTTGTCAGTCTGCAAGGAGTTTTGGATATCTACGACCAATATCAAACGCCTCCTTGGGTCCTCCCTATTCACTGGCTCATTCCGGTCTGGACCCTTCTCTATACCCTGATGGCTATTACCGGAGCGGTGATCTGGACCGCTCCCTCCTCCCAAACACGCACTTTTGCTAAGTGGGCATGGATCTCCCAACTCACCTTTACCCTAGTCTGGCCCTTTTGCCTCTTCTATGTCCCCGTTCACATCTTGACGCCCATGTCGATCTCACTGATCTTTATCTCCCTTGTCGCCACCATGTTTTACAGCTTCCTGATCCGCCCCCTCGCAGCTCTTCTCGCCATCCCTTACCTCCTCATGGTGGTCTACAACATGCTCTTTCACTGGGTCTTCTTTATTCTTAACCTAGCTCCTTGAGCCACACACGCATTGACCGATGGTCCTCGCAAATAATTTCCAATGCAATCGACCTGTGGATAATATTTTGCCAGGTGCGCCTCAAAGGCCTTGACCCGCTCCAAATGGCCCACCCCATATTGGGGAACGGCCCCTTTATACTCTTTGACATGAACGCTACTTGGCAAAGCTGAAACTCCTAGATGTGTCTGGAGCGCTTCAAGGGCCTCTATCTCTCCCCCTTCTCGGAGCATCACTGTAAAGCGGCTCTCCTCCCCCCGGTTTTGTGCGGGAAAGATCGACGAATCAAAAACCACACCAAGGATTTTTTCCTTTTCTTTTGTAGGGACCAGGTAACCAAACCCTTCCTTTGGAAAGACCTTTTTACTAAAGACTACATTGACCACGACTAAGTTAACGCTCCCCACCCCTTCAAAAAAGCGCAGTGCTTCGAAATCCCCTTCGAAAAACCGTTTGGCCCCTTCTGCAGGAAGGGCCAAAATGGTGTGGTCCCCTTCAAAACCTTCTAGCAGATGGTTGAGGTGGATGGGTCCCCGTCCCTTTTCCACCAAACGATCGATCAGGGTTTCGATCCCTCCTTGCAATGTAAAAAGGCCCTGCGGCTTTTTCTTTTTTTCCCGTTTTAATAGGGCTCGAGTGATCGATCCATGGGTCCTTTCCATAGCCTTTAGCTCGGGAAAACACGCCTCGACCGATAATTGCTCGCTGTCCCCTGCAAAAACTCCTAAGGTGATGGGATCGAAAAAGGTCTCGGCAACATAGTCTCCAAACCGCCGCCGCGCAAAGGCTCCAATCGTCTCATCTCCTGCAAAGGGGGGACGGCACCACTCACCAAGCAGTGACTTCCAAGCGGGGAGGAGGAGTGCTCCCACCTTCTGAAGTTTTTGGTCTTTCCAGAGGTAGCGCTTCCCGGCTTCTTTGGTTGAAGGGAGAAGCTCGCCTTCTAGACCTAGCTCCTTGATCAGGTCAAGGAGCTCGGGGCAGCGCGATGCCTTAAAGGTACGGGGTCCCCGTTCAAAAAAATAGGGGGCATCGACCGACTCGATACACCCTCCTAAGCGACTACCCTTTTCATAAAGGACAATCTCTGCACCGGGGTGTGCTTTTGATAAAAAGTAACGGGCCGCAAGCCCTGAAATTCCCCCACCTGCAATAACTATTTTTTTCATGGCATTCTATACCAGGTCTCTTGAATACGGCGAATAATATCATCTTTCATTGTGCTAATCTTTCCAGCTAAAGCATTAACTTCTTTTTTTTCTGTCTTACTAAGCTTAGTGATGTTATAGTTTTTGATAATTGCAAGAGCCTGCTTTAAGTTATCAACGCCACCAGAACTTAGAAAAAATACGATGATTTTTATCAAGTAGGTATACTCTGGTGTAGCATTCTCAAAATTTTGAATTTCAAGTCCCTCGAGTCGGGTTATAGTTGCCATTGTTTTCTCCTATTTTAAAATCTGAAATTCCTCAATCTTCTTTTTCAAGTTCTATCATAACCCATTCCTTTCCGTTCTGCTAAAAACTCTGCTTGCTCTTGACCACGCAGAGGAAAGTGATAGAGATCAAGAAATGTCAGGAGAACGGAAGACATTTTTATTTCTTTATAGGTCTCTTTCCCAAGCTGAAGTAAGCTTTTATAGTAAGGCTCTATCAGCAGCACCTCATACCCTGTTTCCTGTGGCTTTAGCTGAAGCGCTTTTTCTACTTTCTCTCGGACCGATGGTTCTAATAGGTAAAGCTCTGTTGTTTGAAGATTGGTATTTTTACACCGATGCCCCTCTGCTGCTGAATGGAGCGCCCACGCAACTTTCCGATCAAGCTTCTTTTTCTTAAGCATACTTATCATTTCTTCCTTGCTTTGGAATGGAAATCGATAGGTCCATAGCTTACACTTTTTTAAAATACTATACTCCCTTACCCAGTTCTCTAAAAGAAGATTAGACTTAATAAATGCAAATTTTTTAGACGTTCTTATTCCTTCAGCCACAACAATCCCATGCAATACCAGCACCTTTAGCACACGCTGCACAAGGCCAATCCTGACAGGACAATCCTTAACAATTTCCCGTAGCGAAAAATTTTCTCTGTTAATCCCCTCTCTAAGAAGCCATTCAAGGACAATCGCCGATTTATCAGCATAGACATTTCCTTTTCCTGGCATCTCATTCGAACCTATTAGAAACTGGCCCCTCATACTGTTCACTCCTTTATACTGTTCAATAAATATTGAACAGTATATGTAAATTACTTATATTAAGTAAAATACATAGATAAAAAATAGAATATCGACAGAAAACCAAATAATGCTTTAAGGTTTTGGAATGAGGAGAGTGCCCATGTTGCAAGTAGAAAGTGTCAGACAAGAAGAGATCGTGACCTATTTAAAGGAGCTGCGGGATGAGATTGTTCAGGGGTTTGAGTCGTTAGAGCCAGCGCAGCGCTTTGAACGGAAGTGTTGGGACCATCACGGTGGAGGTGGCGGCGAGATATCGGTGATCCGGGGCGACGTTTTTGAAAAGGCCGCTGTTAACTGGTCGGGCGTGCGAGGGAAAAGCCTTCCTCTAAAAGAAGAGGATGAACCCTTTTTTGCAACGGGAGTCAGTCTCATCACTCATATGGCAAACCCTTTTATGCCTACCGTTCATATGAATGTCCGCTACATCGAAACCGCTTCGCGCTGGTGGTTTGGAGGGGGCTATGACCTCACCCCTATGGGCTTCGATAATGAAGAGGATACCGCTCATTTTCATCAAGTTGCAAAAGACTCTCTTGGTGATACGCTTTACAAGGAGTTTTCCCAAAATGCTGCTGAATACTTTTACATTAAACATTGGAAAAAGGAGCGGGGCGTGGGCGGCATTTTCTTCGACCACTACAACACGGGAGATTTCGAGCAAGATCTTCAAATGTGGAAAGGGGTGGGCTCTTCGTTTTTAGAGTCCATCCTTCCGATTTACAAGAAGCGTCAACACACTCCCTATACGGTAGAGGATAAGGCGAAGCAAAACCAACTGCGGGCCCACTACGTGGAGTTCAACCTTCTCTATGACCGAGGGACTAAGTTTGGCTTTGTCTCGGGAGGGAATCCCGAGGCGATTCTTTGCTCGATGCCTCCAACTGCTACTTGGTAGCAGCAAAACTATCTAGCACATTGTAGTTTTTCGTCTCTTCTGTAGAGGGATAAGCGCTACCTAGTATTAGATGGAGCTTGCTTAAGGTCTCTACTGAACTAGAAGCTAAAAGGTCCCTATTGAGCTTTCTAAGATCAAGGCCTTGGAGCTGATGGATACTCTTTTCTGATTCAGCATAGGCTATTAATGTCTCTAAACCTTCTTGTTTAATATCTTCACCTTGGTTTATTATCTCTTCTAGTGCTCTTGCTGCAACCCTTCTAGAGTCTTCTCCACCCCTGTCTTTCACAATCTCTATTAACAACGCTATTCCTTTTTCTCCTACCTTTTCTCCTCCGGCAGATATCTCTCCTAGTACTCCTGCTACATCTCGTCTAAAGTCTTCTCTATTTATATCTATTACGAACTCTATTAGCGCTGCTTTTTCTTTTTCTTCTATTTTTTTTTCTCCTTTCACTATCTCTCCTAATGCTTCTAGTGCCTCCTCCCATCCATGACATCCTCCACCCTCCACGAGTTCTATTACCGCCGCTACCCCTTTTTCTCCGACCTTTTCCCCTACCCTTACTATCCATCCTAGAACTTCTAGTACCTCCCACCCAAGACGTCCTCCATCTTTCACGAGTTCTATTACCGCCGCTACCCCTTTTTCCCCGAATTTTTCTCCTCCTCTTACTATCTCTTCTAATGTGCTTATCGCATACCCTCTAAAATCTCCTCCATCTTTCACGAGCTCTATTAGCGCCATTATCCCCCCCTCTCCTATCTTTTGTCCTCCTGCAGATATTTTTCCTAATGCAGCTGCTGCGTACCACCTGGAATCTCCCCCATCTTTATCTTTTACGAGTTCTATTAGCGCCTCTATTCTTTTTTCTCCGATTTTTTCTCCTCCTCTCACTATCTCTCCTAGTGCTTCTGCTGCATACCAGCTAGACTCTCCTCCTTTATCTTTCACGATCTCTATTAGCGCCGCTATTCCTTTTTCTCCGACCTTTTCTCCTCCTCTCACTATCTCTCCTAGTGCTTCTGCTGTATAACAGCTAGACTCTCCTCCACTTTCATCCTTCACGAGCTCTATTACCGCTTCTATTCTTTTCTCTCCTATCTTTTGTCCTCCTGCAGATATCTTTCCTAATGCAGCTGCTGCGTGCCACCTGGAATCTCCCCCATCTTTATCTTTTACGAGTTCTATTAGCGCCTCTATTCTTTTTTCTCCGATTTTTTCTCCTCCTCTCACTATCTCTCCTAGTGCTTCTGCTGCATACCAGCTAGACTCTCCTCCTTTATCTTTCACGAGCTCTATTAACACCGCTATTCCTTTTTCTCCGACCTTTTCTCCTCCTTTCGCTATCTCTCCTAACGCTTCTGCTGCATACCCTCTAGAATCCCCTCCTCCTTTATCTTTCACGAACTCTATTAGCGCCTCTATTCCTTTTTCCCTTCTTACTATCTCTACTAGTGTTTTTGCTACATCCCCCCTATCTTTATCTTTCACGAACTCTATCATCACTCTTATTCCTTTTTCTCCTATCTTTTCTCCCCCTTTCAACACCTTTCCTAATGCTATTACTGCATCCCCTCTAGACTCTCCTCCACTTTCATCCTTCACGAGCTCTATTAACACCTCCATTCCCCCCTCTCCTATCTCTTCTCCTCTTCTCACTGCTTCTCCTAGCACTCTTGCTGCATACCCTCTAGAATCCCCTCCATCTTTATTTTTTACGATCTCTGTTAGAGCCCCTATTCCCTCTTCTCCTATCTCTTCTCCTCCTTTCACGAGCTCTATTAGCGCTCTTGCTGCACGCCATCTAAAACTTCCATTTTTCACGAGCCCTATAACCTGGCTTATAAGTTTTTTAGGAAAAGGTTGTCCCCTCAAATCAGTAATCATCCCTAAAGTATCTATCTGCTTACTTTTATCTCTTAATTTTTCTCTAATCAAACCAACAATTTTTTCATGGGATAAGAGTTGAGCACTTTCGCTTAGAAGGTGTGCGTGGAGGTTTATAAATGGAACCTTATACAAATATTGCAAAACAGAACCGACAAAAAGATCGTGGTAACCTTTCAAATGTTTTTTTTCTGCTCCTTGAGACTCCTCAAAGCATCTAGCAAATAGCTTTAGCTCATAGGTAAGTCCCAAGTCTCTAGGCTGGGCATAGAGATCTTCAAAGAACTGCACTGCTGTAGACTTTTTGAGAGAGAGAAGACCTGCTGCAAGCCGAAGCATAAATTGGTAGCGGGGAGAGAATTTGTTCGACTTTAAAAACTCTCGAGCTTCTTTTCTCTTACCATCTTCATATAGCCTTCTTAGATATCTTGCTGCAAAAAATTCTTGAAAGGTTAAGTGAAGAAAGTGCCCCCTTCCTTTCCTCCCTCCTTTAATAGGAAAAAGACCAATTTGGGTTAAAGCTTCATCACTAACCTCCTCCGCTTTTAAATAATGATTAATCTTAGGTCGATCAAGGTAGAGTTTTCCTTCTTTGAGCGCTTCCCAAGCTAACTTTTCTAAAATAAGCGCCAATGGCTTGACCTTTTTTTCTTCAAACGGCTCTTCAATAATGGGAGTCTCTTCTTTTCTACTAAGGTCTGCAGATTTCATTAAAAATCGGCGGCAAAGCCAGTCTGTAACCTCTACGTAAAGAGTTGTTGTCGTAATTGGGTGGCTTACTCTACTAAAACTTCCTTCTTCGCAAAAGTAAGCACAAAGAAGCGTTAGATTAATAGGAATTGATCCGATACTTCTAAGGATAGGCTCTTTATCAAGCGCTTCTTCAAGACCCTTTTTTCTATCTATTTTCACTTCTTCATCTAGTTGCTCAGGGTAGGTCTCAAAGTATTTATCGATGTAATAAGAAATTCCTTGCTTGTCAAATCCCATAATTTCAACAGTTTCATCTGGATCAAAATCAAGAAATCTATGCCATGGCCGTGAAGACAAAAGAATATTATCGAAGGCGTTTGATAGCTCGCAAAAAAGCATCTTAGTTTTATCCGATAGCTCGTCATACCCATCCAAAATGAGGAGCGTTTTACTTTTTACTTTCTCATCTTTTAAAAGTTGCGACATATTATGAGATAACCCACATTCCTTTTCTAAAATTTGGTAAATATTTTCACCTGAATAACCTTCCAACTCTCTTAAGGGAAGCCAAAGAACTAAGTCAAAAGTATCTTTCCAAAGCCCTTTTTTTGCCCACTGGTAGGAAGCATTTTGACAAAAGGTGGATTTGCCAACACCTGCTGCCCCAAGGACTAATATTCTTTTCTTGGATTTATTTTTAAGTCTTGAAGTCTCCCATATCTCTTCGAGCTCTATTGGCTTTTTTGCTTCAAAAATCGTTTCATGTGTAAGTAACCGAGAACCTTCACATCCCTGTGACTCGAGTTTTTTTGCCTGTTCGTCCCTTTCTTTTTGGCCTATAACAGCAAGACGCGTATAAACCTTTTCTAAAGGAAGTTTATGTTCAACGCCCCCCTCATGAATAGCATTAAGGTTAAAAATTTTAATCTCATTTTTAGATAAATATTTTTTTCGTGCACTTTTAGCTAATTTTTTTATTGGGCTTTCTAGGTATTTCTTCAAAAACTGAAAGCCCAGAATGCTGGTGCCGCCAAGAACCAAAGCCCCTAAAAAGGCTACTAACTCATAATAGGAAGAGGAAGGGGGATAGACCTTAACATCATAGATCAAAGGCTTTTTTTTTTCAGATCTTCTTTAACTAAAGCGATCGCTTCCTTCCTTTTGGCTTCATAATTAGTAGCAATTTTTTCAAGCGCTGAGCCTTTAAAACTAGTTTCCCAGTGCTTATTAAACACATCCCGATACCCAGGTATGCTACCACCATAAATCCCAGCAATCAAATCTTGGATTCCTCTGAAATACCCTTTAGAAGGCCATTCCAGCACATTACGGTAAGACTCATAGTTTACTGGGAATGCAGACTCTAAATTACCTCCTAAAATCACTGGGATGACATTAGGAACTGTTGGAATCATCCCTCGATCCTTTTGCTGTTTCCACTTCCTTAAAAACCTTTGAACATACATCAGCTCTATAGAAATTCCACGTGTACCCTCTTCCTCTTCGTGTTTATGCAAAAGAGATCTCGACCCAAATAACAAAATAGTATCACTATACTTCATATCCTTCATATGACGAGTCGGGCTTCCAGTAGAAGAGACATCCATTGTATCCAATTGGGCATGACATCCTACTGCGTTAAGATGACTTCGAAGCTCTTTTAAAAAGTCTAGCATCCATTTCTCTTGTTGGAAGTTTAAATGGGGGTGTGAATATGCTAAATAAACCTGCTCTCTCCTTTTTGGATCATGGCTTAATTTTTTATAAAATTCTCTCAAAACAGAGTCGAACTGCTTTTCTTTTAATTCTTTTTGTTCTTCCAACAAGAAACCCTCTTCCAAAAACTCTACCTTATTTTTTCTTTCCTCTTCTCTTTCTAAAGACTCATGAATTACATCATAAAGAGGTTGAATTTCTCTAGTTGCAAACTTCCTGAAAACATTATCAGCACTACGCCAACTTTCAATGCTTGCTCCTTTTGTATGCTCCTCTGGAAGGGGTTGTATTGCAAACCGATTTCTAATATCCTTTACTTTTCTGAGTGCTGTGTCCTCCGCAGGAAGTTCTAAAAGACTATTAATCTCACAAAGTTCTTTCTTCGCCCAATTAAGGGAGTTTTTTACATGTTTTTTTAGGGCTAAATCTCCAATTGTTTCAGTCTCAATTAGATATTTTTCAATATTAATTTTTTGCTCGTAATTTATTTTCTTACTTGGTCCAGCCTGAGTGGAAAACTGGTGCTCCCAGAAACCTCCAGCTTTTCGGTTTTTGGAATTTCTAAAGCTAGATGAGCTAAAGTGCCTACTTTGTGCACTCAAAATGAATGTTTTTCTTTTTTTTAAGAAGATGTTACCAACTCTTTGTTCTTCTAAAGAATTGTTTCCTACAGAAAACCCCAGGAGAGGAGCCCCTATTTTCTTATTTAGAAAATTTGCCCATGATTTTCCACAAAAGGCATCTATACACACTTTATTCAACAATGACACAGCTTTCTCCAATTTTTAATTAAACCTATTACATCAGTGAAGGATGCTCTTTGGAGCCAGTGAACAGCTTTAACTGCACTAGATTTCTTTTCTTTCTTACCCATAGCACTTTTTTATGGGGTGCGCTCTTAATAAAATCTGATTTCGCTTTGTTACCCTTCGTAATCAAAAAAAATGCCCTGTATTGAGAAATCCATACTTTAACTTTTTTCCTGCTAATGACTATTAACACGTCCTTGCAGCAAGCTGCAGAGCATATGGCCGGAGCTCATAGACTCTGCGGTCTATCGCAGGGGCTGTGGAAGCTCTCTCTCTCTGCAGGATGGCCACTTAATCTCTTCATGTAAGAGTTCCAGTCGTGCCAAACCAAGAGAGCCAAGCTAGCTGGTAATCCCCCTAACCATTAGTAATTTCTTTCAGTAGTTTTTTTGCTCGCTCAATTCTATAAGCATCTTCTGGTGTGATTCTTCTCCTGCCTTCAAAGAAGCTAATCGCAGACCTTAAATCTTTTTCTCCCTTTTTTAGGGCATCTTTATCCCAGTCAGGGCTCATTTTGCTTACTTTGAACCGTGCAAGTGCTCTCAGGTAAAGCAAGATAGGATGCGCGCTATGAGTCTTTAAACCTTTGCTAAAGTGCTCTAGGGCTTTTATAAAGTAGATTGCTGCTTTTTCTTTGTTAATATCTATATAAAGATCGCCTTGCTCAAGCTCTATTAGCCCTAAGAAATGCAGCGCTGTAGGGTTATAGCGAACATGGTCTTCCTGGCTGGACTTCCGACCATTTTGAATGCACGCAGTAGCTTTTTCTAGCTCTTTTTGGTATTCATCTTTAGATATTTTTTTTAGTCGAAATTTAGATTGAGCATTTAGAAAAATGGCCCTTCCATAATCTCTTATAACGGCAAAGCTAACCGGGTTAATCTCATATGCCTGTTCATGAAATCTTAAAGCCTCAGCTTGCTTTTCTGCGCTCACCTTTAAATCAGGATTTTCGATGTCACTAGCTAACCACTCTCCCCAATCATTGAGCAGTGCACCTAAATTACTGTAAGGAGTAGAGTCCCCTTGATAGTACTTAAGAGCCTCCTCATAGCGCTTCATTGATTCTGCAAGATGGGTTTCACCTTTATCCCACTGAGCACGTGATATCTTAGCTCTTAAGCTACAGATTCGAGAAAAAAGAATAGGGAAATTAAGGAAAGAAAACGTAGTGTACTGAGATGCCCAGTCTTTAAACTCTGAAAGTTTATCAAATGCTTCTCCTGCAAACTTAGCAGCTTCATCATACCTGATCATTTTATGGTTCTTCAAAGCTTTATTCATCAAAAGAGCTACTTCTAGCTGATATTTTTGATTTTCTAATTGGGTTAAGAAACGCTTCACATCTTTCTGAGCTCCTAAGGAGGGCTTAGAATCTTTAGAAAACTCTGATATCCGCCTCTTTAGTTGTCTATTTTCTTGCAAGAACTGCTCAACTCGTATGCTATCTTTCTCGTGCTGATTGATACCCGATTCATCAGCTCTAAAATAAAGATAAAGGCGTTGAACAGGTCCCATTGCAGTGATATCCATAAGGGTCTTTAAAGCATCTTGTTGGTTGCTAAGTTGCGACCTAAATTCCTGAAGAAATGGTACTTCGATAGTACGCTGACGCATTTCTTGGAAAAGGGTGGGAAATTGAACATATGTTATAAGCTCGGGGTACGCTTCTAGAAGAAGGCTTACTTGTCTTCTGAGTTCATAAGCATCCTTAATTTCAGAAGAAGAATCATCGATCCTCACCTCTATTTTCTGATTCTCTTGAATGATCTGGAGCTCAGAAAGAGGCTTAAAAGTGCCTTTTTCTATACCTAACTCTTTTTCACATTTACTCAAAATATTGGGTTCATATTTTTGGATTTCATTAAGTTCTAACAGAAAAGCTTGCGCTTCAGGGGTAAAATGGGAAATTCTCATGACTGAAGGGTCATACTCTTTAATGCGGAAATGTGCCCGATTCCGTAACCAAAAAACATTCCGATCATTGAAATCCATAGTTTCAGGCTGAAAATCATTTTTGGGCTTAGCAAAATTAAAAAACTGCTTTAGTTCATTTTGAATCTTCGCATATGATAAGCATGGCCAGCTATCTGCACGGCGGGTACGCTCTTTTAAGGGGTGCCCCTTAGGGGTATCAAAAACTCTGGCTTGGAGTTTCCTGTCGTGCGCATCAAGTGTGAACTTTAAATAAGATATATACTTTGCCGCAAACGAGAAGGTAACATCTGGTCTGATGTGGAAAACCTCTCCTTCATGCTCGTGACACGTGTTTACTAAATTGGGGTAGGAAACAAAACTTGAAAAGTCTAAATTTGTTAAAGAGATCCGATTACTGCGGTCGCGATAGGCAACCTGTTGAATCATACGAGAACTACCTGGATTATCTAAGGTAGCTGCAAATAAGTTTTTTTCCCCCTCTTCAGCAATAAGATGATAAGAAGACACTTGAGCAAGCCATCCCCCTAAAGAATGGCCTACGAACCCTATAGATTGGCATCCTTGGTTCTTTAGAGCTTTTAGAGCTGCTTTTGAGAACTCAAGAGCACTATTTTGCTGATCTCCCACTCGATTCCCAAATATTTCAAAGAGATCCGCTTTACCAAGATCCCTATATAGTTCTTGAACAGCTTTAAAAGAGTTAAAAGCAAATTCCGTTCCACGATGCCCAATAATCCCAAACCGTTGCTCCTTGTTAATAAAGGCGGTCCCATAATAACTATCGTCATGGCGATCATCCCAATAAATAGGCTGATTTTTTTCTTTTAAAATTTCCCAGCCAGCGGGCAGCATTTTATTTTTCTCTATTTCTTCAGGGCTTTCGTATGCCAAATTAGAAAAAATAGCGCATTCCCCATAAGAGGGTCTATCTCTATAGGCTTTTTTATTCTTTTCTAGCTGCCTGCCTAACGCTAAATACAAATCAGGAAACTGTTTTTGAATGGCAGTTCCCCATTGTATTCTAAGCAGCCCTTTTCCCTCGTTAGAAAGCTTCATCCAGTCTAAAAGCGCGCTTAAGCTATTTTTATCGATCTTAATCCTCTTTGAAGAAAGGTCAAGGACTCGGCTTGTCTCTTGAAACCCCTGCGCTCCAAATGGGAATGATGGGGCAGAGGAATAGCACCTTTTAGAAAAGCTCCAAAAATCAGAGTATTTTCTATCAGTTTTTTGGTACTTAGACTGAGAGATACCTAAATCTAGGCTCCCTATTTGCTTAATCCCTTGAGACAAGAAAAGTTGTTCTAGCTGACGCGAAACGTTTGAAAAGAAAATTGCCATTTTGACCACCTACTGGTTAATAGATTCAAAAGAACTGTCATTGTGAATTTTTTTTGATTTTTTGTAAATAAAAAAAATTATGCTTGTGGCATAGAAGCTCCTTGATAATTTTGCATACAGAAGCAACCAAGTATAGACGTTTTTATCAAGAAAGCTTGAAAGCCTTAATCGTATCGACAAAGGTACGAACATGGTCGACAGGAATGTCAGGGAGCACACCGTGCCCTAGGTTAGCGATAAAGCCAGGATCGCCTGCCATGGAGGTGAGGAGCTTTTTTGTTTCTCGCTCAATAACTGCAGGGGGCGCATAGAGGAGCTCGGGATCGAGGTTTCCCTGGACCGCAATGGTCGAGGGAACGCGCTGACGGATTTCATGGAGGGGATAGGTCCAGTCAAAACTAATCGCAGAGGGTTTTAAGGAAACAAACTCGGGGATAAAGTGGGAAGTTGCGCGGGAAAAAAGGATGAGGGGAGTATTGGGAAAGGCATCGACGATTTGCTTGAGGTAGAGCTGGGCAAAACGGCAAAATTCGGCGCGTGAAAGGAGGTTGGCCCATGAGTCAAAGATCTGGAGGGCATCGACCCCAGCATCGACCTGCATTTGGAGGTAGGCGATGCTTTGATCGGTAATCATCTGCAGAAGCTCAGCAGCGCTTTCGGGATCGGAATAGAGCCACTTTTTCACCTTCTTGCCGGTGAGGTAGGTCATCACGGTGAAGGGGCCACCACAAAAACCGATGAGGGGCTGGGAAATGTCTTGCTTAAGAAGGTGGATGCCTTCTTTGACGAAGGAGAGGGTTTCTTCAACAGGACGGGGATGGACCTGAAGGAGGTCATCCGCGGTTTCGATCAGGGGCGTGCAGACGGGTCCCCCTTTTCCAGGAAAGGAGACGTCGACCCCAAGCGTTAAGGGAATGTGTAAGATGTCGGCAAAAAGGATCGCAGCATCGACACCGATGATATCAAGGGGCTGCTTAGTAATTTCAAAGATGAGTTCAGGGATGCGGAACATCTCTTCGAGGGTGTGTTTTTTTCGGATGGCTTGGTATTCGGGAAGGTAGCGCCCCGCTTGTCGCATGATCCAGACAGGGGGGCGCCCTCTGTTTTTACAGGCAAGGGCGCTTAAAAAGCTATGCTGAGAGGAGACGGTTGAGGATGGCATCAACGGTAAATCCTAGTTCATTTGCAATGTCGCTCATTGGCGCCGAGAGTCCAAACTCGTCGATCGCAATGGCTATTCCTTTTTCACCGATAAAGCGGCTCCACCCAAAGCTTACACCCGCTTCGATCGAAACGCGCTGACCAAGATCCCCTCCCACAACGCTCTCTTTGTAACTCTCTTCTTGGAGGCTAAAGAGCTCCCAACAGGGAAGGGAAACAACCCGCACCCGCTTCCCCTGCTTTTCAAGGGCTGCTGCCACATCCATTGCAAGAGAAACCTCTGAACCGGTGGCAAAGAGACAATAATCACACTTTCCACTCTCTTTTTTGAGGATGTATCCTCCACGCCCCACTCCTTCGTTAAAGGGGCGAGCGGTCTCATTTAAGGTGGGGAGGTTTTGCCGGGTGAGGACAAGGGCAGTCGGATAGGGATAATTCAGTGCTGCCAGCCACGCCCCCTTCACCTCATTGGCATCGCACGGGCGAATGACATGGAGGTTGGGCATCGCGCGAAGAGCGGCAAGGTGTTCAACAGGTTGGTGGGTCGGCCCATCCTCTCCAAGAAACACCGAGTCATGGGTAAATTGGTAAATCACGTGGTACCCCGAAAGGCACGCCAGTCGGAGGGCATTGCGCAAATAATCGGAAAAGGTAAAGAACGTTCCTACATAAGGGAGGATCATATGGGTCTGAAACAGGCCCGAAGCAACCGTTGCCATCCCAAACTCTCGAATTCCATACTTGATGTTCCGCCCTTTAAAGTCGTTTTGGGCAATGAGGGGATAGCTTTTCATCATGGTGCAGTCAGACCCTGAAAGGTCGGCCGATCCTCCATAGAGGAAGGGAAGCTCACTTCCTAAAACTTGGAGCACCTCTTGCGACGCCTTTCGTCCCGAAATGGGGTTCGGAAACTCAATTTTGTTCAGGGTTTCTTCTAAGTTAGTCGGAATGGTTCGCTCTTGCATCAACTCGAACTCTTTAGCAAGGTCGGGGTGGCCCCCTTGCCAAGTTTTGAAGTGTTTTTTCCACTCCTCTTCTAACGTTACCTGCTTTTCTTGTCTCTCTTTGAAAAAGGCTTTCACCGACTCAGGAATATAAAACTCTTCTTCGGGAAGGCCTAAAGCTTCTTTGGTCACTTTCACCTCATCGGGACCGAGAGGGGAACCGTGCGCTTTCGAAGTCCCAGCCTTATTCGGCGATCCCTTTCCAATCACGGTATGACAGGCAATATAGACCGGGCGGGTTTGGTTTTCGCGGATATGGGACATCACTTGATCAATCGAATCGAGATCGTTTCCATCCATCTTCAAGGTTTCAAAACCATAGGCGCGGTAGCGGGCTGCCACATCCTCTGAAGAGGATTGGTCAAGGGTTCCATCAAGGGTAATTTTATTGGCGTCATGGATCAGAACAAAGTTATCGAGGCAGAGGTGACCGGCTAAAGAGCTTACCTCATTCGACACCCCTTCCATCAAGCATCCATCGCCTGCTAGGCAAACCACCTTGGCATCTAAAATCTGATGCTCTTCTTCATTAAATTTTTGCTCGAGGATTTTGAGGCCAAGCGCTTGTCCAATCGCATTCCCCACCCCTTGTCCGAGTGGACCGGTTGTTGCCTCGACTCCAGGGGTTTCATGATACTCGGGATGACCGGGGGTTTTCGAATGAAGTTGCCGAAAATTTTTAATGTCTTCTAGGGAAAGATCAAACCCTGCTAAGTGTAAGCAAGAGTAGAGCCACATCGACCCATGGCCGGCAGAAAGAACCATCCGGTCTCGGTTGATCCAATCGGGGTTGTTGGGGTTATAGCGGAGAAGATGGCCGTAGAGGTAGGCCCCTAATTCGGCACATCCCATTGGCAGGCCGGGGTGACCTGAGTTCGCCTTTTGGACCGCTTCAAACGAAAGTTGACGGATCGTATTGGCTGTTTTCTCTAATATCTCTTTCAGTTCGCTTTCCATAGGAAGAATTCCTTGCATTTCTCGATTCAATACCTTATTTTTATGTATAAACTATATAGTTATCAAGGAAAAATTGTTGCCATGCTATCACAAGAGATCCGAAAAAAGTTCTTAAACTACTTTAAAGAAAAAGGACACGCCCTCGTCCCCTCCTCCCCAACCGTCCCCCATGACGATCCCACCCTCCTCTTCATCAATGCGGGAATGAACCAGTTTAAAGACGCCTTTTTAGGGAAGGCCGAACGGGACTATAACAAGGCTACCTCCTCACAAAAATGTATCCGCGTTGGAGGAAAACATAACGACCTCGACAACGTCGGCCACACCTCCCGCCACATGACTTTCTTCGAAATGCTCGGTAACTTTTCTTTCGGCGACTACTTTAAAAAAGAGGCGATCGAGTTTGCCTGGCACGTTTCGACTGAAATCTTCGAGTATGATCCCGACAGGATTTGGGTCTCTGTCTTTGAAACCGACGATGAAGCTTACGAGCTTTGGAAGCCCTACATCAATAAAAAGCGGATCATCCGCCTCGGCGAAGATGAAAACTTTTGGTCGATGGGTGATACCGGTCCTTGCGGCCCTTGCACCGAGCTCCTCTACGACCGTGGAGAAAAATTTGGCTCCGCAAAGAGTCCTCTCGAAGACAAAACAGGAGAGCGCTACCCCGAATATTGGAACCTCGTCTTCATGGAATTTAACAGGGACGAACGGGGGGGAATGCTCCCCCTCCCGAAACAATGTGTTGACACCGGCGCCGGTCTTGAGCGGGTCGTCTCCTTCAAAATGGGAGCCGACAACGTTTTTCAATCAGACATCTTAGCCGCCCTTATCGAGCGGACAGAAGAGCTTTCGGGGAAAAAGTATGACCCAAGCGACACCCACCTTGCCCCTGCCTTCCATGTCATCGCCGACCATATCCGCGCCCTCTCCTTTGCGATTGCTGATGGGGCGCAGCCGAGCAATGTCGATCGAGGTTACGTCCTCCGAAAAATCCTCCGCCGCGCCGTCCGCTATGGCCGCCTTCTTGGGTTTAACCAGCCCTTTTTAGCCGACGTTTTCCCCCGCCTTGTTGAGGTGATGGGTGACGATTACCACGAGCTCAAGTCTGCCTCTACCCAAACGCAAGAAATCCTCACCATCGAAGAAGAGGGTTTCCTCCGCACCCTCCGCCGCGGTGGCAATATCTTAAATACGATTATCGAAAAGGCCTCGGCAAGTTCCCGCAAAGAAATCAGTGGTGCAGACGCTTTTAAGCTGAAAGACACCTATGGCTTTCCCCTAGAAGAAATCCTTCTCATCGCAAAAGATGGGGAGCTCACCGTCAACCTCGATACCTACGAGCTGCTAGAAAAAGAGGCCCGCGAGCGCTCTAAGCAGGCCCATACCTCCCACAAACAGGTCGCTGAAACCTCCCTCTTCGAAACCTTTCTGGAACATCACGGCACCTCCGAATTTGTCGGCTACGACGAGGAAGAGGCCGAAGGGACGATTAAAGGGCTCATCGTGGCTGGCCAGTCGGTTGAGACGATGAAGGAAGGAGAAGAGGGACTCGTCATCCTCGACGCCACCCCTTTCTATGCCGAAAAAGGGGGACAGATCGGAGATACCGGTCTCCTTTCCCATAAAGAGGCGCAGTTTACCGTCCAAAACTGTCAAACCCCCTACGGAGGGATCATTGCCCACCACGGAATGTTAAAAAAGGGAACCCTGATCGTCGGCGAGCCCGTCGTTGCCAAGGTTGACCAAGGGCGGCGCTCAGCCATCAGAAAACACCACACCGCTACTCACCTTCTCCACTGGGCCCTCCAAGAGGTTCTTGGCTCCCACATCCGGCAAGCAGGCTCCCTCGTTGAACCTCAACGCCTCCGCTTTGACTTCAACCACCACAAGGGGCTCACCACAGAAGAGCTCCGTGAGGTAGAGAAAAGGGTGAACGAAAAAATCTGGAAAAACACCCCCCTAAAAACCTACGAGCTCACCCTTGAAGAGGTTCAAAAGCATCCCGAAATCAAACAGTTTTTCGGCGAAAAGTATGGGAAAAAGGTCCGCGTTGTCGATATCGACTATTCGAAAGAGCTTTGCGGCGGCACCCACGTCGAGAATGTGGGAGAAGTGGGCTACTTCCGGATCGCTAAGGAAGGAAGCATCGCCAAAGGGGTGAGACGGATCGAGGCGGTTCTCGGCGCTGAAGCGGAAAAGCTACGCTACGCCTTAGAAGACCAAATGGGAACGATCGCCGACTCCCTCAAAGCGAACTTCCCTAAAGTGGGAGAAGCGGTCCGCTCTCTTATCGAAGAAAACGCTACCCTTAAGGAAAAGGCTGTAGCGGCCCGCAAAAAGGAGCTCTCCTCTCTAGCCCAAACCTTAATGACCAAGGTAACAAAGGTGGGGGAAATTCCCCTTCTGGCCGCAGCGGTCGAGGTCGATAAAAAAGAGCTTCCCGATCTAGGAAATGCCCTCCTTACTCAGATGGGTTCGGGAGTGGTCCTCCTCTCAGCGACTGAGGAAGAGCGGTGTCAGCTCCTTCTCAAGGTCTCCCCCGATCTCGTCGAAAAAGGGATCCATGCCAACACGTTGATTAAGGAAGTTGCCCCTTGCATTGAAGGATCGGGCGGAGGCAAAAAAGATGCCGCCCAAGCAGGCGGCAAAAAGCCTCAAGGAGTGGTTGCTGCCTTCGAAAAGCTCGAAGAGCTCCTTAACGGTTAATAGCGGACAGCTCACCGCATGGCTTTTATTCGCCTTCGGCTCCGAAGCCATGTCAGTTCGCTGGAAAGTTTTTTTCAAGAAGACCTCGTTCATTTTTTGCCAAATAGCAAGACTCTTTTTAGGATGAACAAGACCCTTATATTTTGGTAAAATGTTACCTCAACATGCTGTATTTTGAACCATGCCGATTTTTGCAAATTTTGCCGTTTGATGAAAACTCACATGCCCTTTAGGGTAGGGTGTTTGCGTCAAACGGCAAAATTTATGAAAAGAACCGAAAAGCGATCACCAGTAATTTTGCAATTGGCTCTATAGGCAAAAAAAAGTGCAGTTCAAGCTGGAGGGAAAACCTTAACCCTTGAACGGGCAAGGAAAAAAGAAACTTGAACTGCACGAATAGATAATCATACAAAACTGCTCTTTTTTTGCATAGTTTTTTCAAATCTGTTATCCTCTTCTCTATGCTGGAAAGTTTTGCAAAGTTTCCCTCTATTCAAGCCATCAGTGAAGCTGCAAATGGCCATTCCCTTCTGTTTGAAGGGCTATGGGATAGTCCCAAGGCTATTCTTGCCCTCCTCCTTTACCAAAAGACAGGTAAAAATATTTTGGTCATTACAGGAGGAGAACGGGAAACCCGCCTCTTCGATGACCTAGAATTTTTTGCAAAAGGAGCCCTCTCCTTCCCGGCATGGGAACTCCTTCCAGGCGAAGAGATTGCTCCAAGCCCCGATATCGTGGGGAAACGGCTTGAGATTTTGCACACCCTTCTCAAAGATAAAAAGCCGCAGATTGTCTTGACCCCACTCCAAGGAATTTTGCAGAAGGTCTCGGACAAGGCGCTCCTTGAGGAAAAGATGCTCGAGGTAAAAAAAGGGGATGAGATGCCCTTCGACCTCCTTCCAGAGTTTTTGGTCGATTTGGGGTATCGACGAGAGACGGTCGCTGCCGACAAGGGGCAGTTCGCCATCCGTGGGGGAATTGTTGATGTCTTTCCTCTATCGAGCTTTGATCCCTACCGGATCGACTTTTTTGGCGATGAAATCGACACGATCCGGACCTATGACCCGATCTCCCAAAAATCGACAGGGAAGGTGGAGAATATCCTCATTCCTCCAGCGGATGAATTTGCCCTTTTAAAGAAGGGAACCACCACCCTCCTTGACTATTTAGATGAGCCGGTGGTAATTTTTGATGATCTTTTAGCCATTGAAGATCGGTATGTCTCTTTAAAAGACCTTCCGGGGGCCCGCTCTACCTATTTTCTTTCTTTTGCCGACCTTTTTAAGGAGACCGAAAAACTCAAGCGGATCTTTTGTACCGAGCGTCCTTTAGAAGAGCTGAGCGAAGAGACTGCTTCCCATAAGGGGAAGGTGAAGTTTGAGATTTTCGACCAGGCGATCGAAGCGGTCCGGGTTCCCCATGCTTTTGCACGGGTCGAAGGGATCGATACAGCAGGAGAGGTCACCTTTGTGGCTGCATCGGAAGCAGAGGAAAATGCCTTTAGAAAACTCCTTCCCGATGAGGCTTCCTTTGAACGGGGGTACTTGTCAAGCGGCTTTACATTGCTCGATGGCCCCTTTACCCTTTTGCCCTATACCGAGGTGACAAAGCGACATAAAGTATCTCGCCAAAAGTGGCGGAATACCTACCACACCCCCGCCTCCGAGTTCCACGCCCTTGAAAAGGGAGACCTTGTCGTCCACTTCCATAACGGAATTGGAAAGTTTTGTGGGGTGGAAAAACAGAAAAACCACCGGGGCAATGAGGAGGAGTTTCTCCTGATCGAATATGCCAATAGTGGCCGCCTCTATGTTCCCCTCTCGCAGTCCCACCTGGTGAGCCGTTACATCGGCTCGAAGGAGGACATCCCCACTCTAAACACGCTCGGAACAAAGAAGTGGCAGCAGGCCAAGGTAAAGGCGCAAAATGCGATCATCGGCTATGCCAAAGATCTCCTCCAAATGCAGGCGGAAAGGGAGGCGCGAGGCGGTTTTACCTTCCCGAAGGGCTCGGATGATCTCTTTTTATTCGAAGAAGAGTTTCCTTTCGTGGAGACCCAAGACCAACTCGATGCGATCCAAGCGATCAAGGAAGATATGGAGTCGAACAAGGCGATGGACCGCCTCGTGTGTGGGGATGTTGGCTATGGGAAGACCGAGGTGGCGATGCGCGCCGCATTTAAGGCCGCCTACGATGGAAAAAAGCAGGTCGCCGTCCTCGTTCCGACAACAGTCCTGGCCATGCAACACTACGAAACCTTTAAGGCGCGGATGGCCGACTTCCCTGTGACGATTGGGGTCGCCTCCCGCTTTGTCAAGCCCAAAGAAGTGAAACAAACGCTTGAGGGAGTGGCACGAGGAACGGTCGATATTTTGATTGGGACCCACCGGATCATCAGCCAAGATGTGAAGTTCCGTGACCTGGGGCTCATTATTATTGATGAAGAGCAGCGGTTTGGAGTGCGCGCTAAAGAACACTTAAAAAAGGCAAAGGTCGGGGTCGATTGTTTAACCCTATCGGCAACCCCGATTCCCCGCACGTTGTATGGCTCTTTGATCGGCGCGCGCGACATGTCGGTAATCAATACCCCTCCCCAAGATCGCCTTCCGATTAAAACGATCCTTGCCGAGCGGGATGATGAGCTGATCAAAAATGCTCTTCTTCGGGAGATGGCCCGCGATGGGCAGGTCTACTTCATCCACAACCGGGTCGAAACGATCCATAAAGTGGCCGACCATATTCGAACCCTTGTTCCTAATGCGCGGGTGATCGTTGGACATGGGCAGATGACCCCTGATGAGATCGATATGATCTTCCACCAGTTTAAAGAAGGTGAGGCCGATATCCTCGTCGCAACCACCATTGTGGAAAATGGGATCGACATCCCCAATGCGAACACCATCTTGATCGACCGCGCTGATGCCTTTGGGATGGCTGCCCTTTACCAGCTCCGTGGGCGGGTCGGACGGTGGAACCGCCCTGCTTATGCCTACTTCCTCGTCCCCAAAAACCGGACCCTTCAAGAGGTCTCGACCAAGCGGCTCCAAGCCCTTGTGGAAACCTCAGGCTTCGGCGGAGGGATGAAGCTTGCGATGCGCGACCTTGAAATCCGAGGCGCTGGAGATATCCTTGGTGTCAAACAGTCGGGGAATGTGGCAGCGATTGGATTCCACTTCTACTGCAAACTCTTAAAACGAACGATCGACACCTTTAAGAAAGAACTTTCCCCCACCTTCTTTGAAACACGTCTGGAGTTTTCCTACGATGCAAACCTCCCCTCTTCTTACATCGAAGAGACCCACCTCCGGATGGAGCTTTACCACCGCTTGGGAGAAACAACCAATAACGGCGAGGTCGATGCCCTTTTTGAAGAATTGGTCGACCGATTCGGCCCTTTGCCTCCGCAGGCGAAGTGGCTTTACCACCTCAACCGGATCCGAATCTTTGCCAGCCAAGAAAGGTTCACCCTTCTCAAGTTTGAAAAGGTCCTTCTCCATGCCAAACGGCAAATGGGGAAAAAGCTGGTGGAGAAAAAGATCTTCTTACCGACTCAAAAAGATCCCGAAGAGTTTGAGTTCATTATAATTGGACTGCTGAAGAGAGACTTTGATATCCTTTAGCCTTAAGCTTCTCATTGAAAAAGCTAAGATTTTTAAGAAGCTGCTTGGCCTTGGGAATGCCTAGAGTGGCAAGCTGTTTGAACTTTCGTAATTTTACATCCAGCTCTTCTTGCTCAGCCTCGCCCTGAATCACCTCAATATGAAGGTCCAAAATATCAGATAGCCACGCATCTCGCTCTCTGACAGGATGGAGCCAAGTTCCCTTGTAAGCATCGATCGACTTCCCTTGCCTGCGTACAATATCACCGGCATGTCCCGTTGCTTGCTGGCGGAGATAGTCAAGCTCACGGTTTCCATAGTGATCTTTTGCAAAGTTTAAGTATTGGGGAAAGCCAGGAAACTTTTCGAGAAGTTTGCGTGTCTTCATCATCGTATCTGTTTCTAATCCTTCGAACATTTCGACATACGCTTCAAGAGGGAGCTTCGAATCATAGAGTTTACTAAAATCTTTACTTTTTAATGCATTGAATAGCTCAAAAACCATGTCTCCGATCCGAGCCCACTTGCGTTCATCAGCTCTATAGTCACTATAACTGTTAGCATTAATCCTGAGCTCCCGCTTTCCAAAGTGCCACAGAGCATCATCTTCAAAATTTTTCCTGTCACTAAGGATTATTTTAAAGTCCCCTCCCTTCTGAATATCTGCTAGAAGGTCGCTGCAATGCTTTTGAATTGCTGTTACAGCTCCTTGAAGCTGTCTAGGATAAGAACTAATACAGTTGTTGGACATAATTTTCGTTCCACTTCTTATTTGATGCCATCGATTTTAACAGAAATCATTAATTGACTGCAAGAATCCATTTGATATTGCACCCCATACTCGGCTGCTGGTCGGGCGTGACCGGGTTTCCCATGAGAAGACAATCGAGTGCTTCTGCTAAATCTTTTCCTGTTACTGGGTTGCGATTTCCCGGTCGAGAATCGTCAAATTGTCCTCGGTAGGCGCATTTGAGTTTCCCATCGAAGACGAAGAAATCGGGGGTACAGGTGGCTTGGTAGGCGCGGGCCACCTCCTGGGTCTCATCGAAGAGGTAAGGAAAAGGAAAGTCGAGCTTTTCAGCAAGTTTCTCCATCTCCTCCGGCCCATCTTCGGAGTAGGCGGTTACATCATTGGAGTTAATCGCCACAAAGGAGATCCCTTTCGGGATATAGTCTCTTGCAAGGGCGATGAGCATCTCTTGGAGATGTTTAACATAAGGGCAATGATTGCAAATAAACATCACGACGGTGGCAATGTCCGACCGGATCTCTTCTAAAGAGACCTTTTTTCCGCTGCGCGGATCGAGTAAATGAAAGTAAGGAGCAGAACGTCCTAATGGAACCATTTTAGAAGGAGTGAGGACCATGGTGACCTCCAGGTCAAAAGTTTATTACCCCACTTTTTTGCAGGATAATTAAAAAAATTGTCAAGGGAATGATCCATTTCATGAAAAAATGCCATCCCTGATAAAACCGCTGCCACCTTTTTCCTAAAGGGAACTCCTCAGAAGCAATTTCTCGTTTCAAACCCCACCCGATAAAAAGAGAGGTCAAAAGGCCACCAATGGGAATGATCCAAGTCGAAACAATTCCATCGATCGTCATGAGAAAATTTTCCCCATAGACCGTTTCCCATCGGGGGAAAAACTCTCCAGAAAATGATAAGGCACTCGGAATCCCAAAGAGAAATGTTCCCGCAGCCACACAAAGGGTTGCCCGTCTTCTTGGCCAGTTTGCCAGCTCCATAATGTTCGTTGCTACCACCTCAATAAAGGGGATCGCGGAGGTTAGAGCCGTAAAAACAAAGAGGGTGAAAAAGACCGTTGAGATGACGAGCGCTCCGGGGAGCTGCGCAAAGAGATAGGGAAGGGTTTTAAAGATCAGTCCCGCCCCTTGCTGCGGCGCAAACCCAAAGGTAAAGATCACTGGGAAGATGGTCATCGCAGCGAGCGTGGCCACTAAGATCACCGATCCCCCAACCACAAAGGCCATCTGCGGGATATTTTCCTCTTTCCGCATGTAGCTGCCGTAGCTGATCATGATCCCCTGCCCCAAACTGAGCGTAAAAAATGCGAGGCCAAGAGCCTCTAGCGCACTCGAAAAGCTAAACTCTGAGAAGTCGGGGTAAAAAATAAAGTGGGCGGCTTCTCCAAAACCATCGAGGGTCATGCTGTAAAAAAAGAGAACCAAGAGGATCGCAAAAAGAGCGCGGGTCATGATCTTTGACCAGTACTCGATTCCCTTGCGGACACCTGTCAGGACAATGCTCATCGTGATCAGCGTAAAGAGAAGGTGCCAAAAGAGTGTGATGCTTCCCGATCTAGAAAGCGTCTCAAAGGTCCCCGAAATCTTTTCGACCGGGATATTTTGATAAAAGCCGCTTAGCGACATTAAAATATAGCTCATTCCCCAGCCAGCAATGACACTATAAAACGACATGATTAAAAACGACGAAAGGACGCCGAACCACCCCGCCGCCTTCCACTGCGGCCTTTTAGGAGCCAAGGTTCCAAAAGCGCCAACCGCAGCCCGCTGACTCCGCCGTCCCAAAAGGAGCTCTCCAATCAAAACGGGGATTCCAATCACCAATACACAAAGGAAGTAGGTAAAGAGGAAAAGGCCACCCCCATTTTCCCCAACGGTGTAAGGGAACTTCCAGAGAACGCCCAAGCCAACAGCCGAACCAACCGCTGCTAAAACAAAGCCGAGACGCGAGCCCCAATGTTCCCTAACCTGCGTCATCTAAGCCCCCATCAATCGGTTAAAATCATACAGACCACTTTTCTGAATAATGATCACAACGATCGTTAAAGGGACGATCCACTTGATAAAGAAACGCCACGGGTAGTAAAGAGCTGGAATTTTTGTCCCAAAAACAAACTCCTCCCGTAGCACCTTTTTATCCATCACCCAGCCCACAAAAAGAGCACTTAAAAGGCCCCCGACAGGGATCACCCAAATCGAGACGAGGCTATCGATCGTCTTTAAAAAGTTCATTCCATAAATGGCTGGCCAGTCAGGAAAGACCATTCCGCTCCCCGCAAAAGCGCTTGGGATGCCAAAAGTAAAGGTCGCTGCTCCCACCATGAGCGCCGCTTTTTTCCGCGAGACATTTTTTAGCTCCATGATGTTTGTGGCCACCACCTCAATCAGAGGGATCGCAGAGGTAAGCGCCGTAAACACAAAGAGGGTAAAGAACATCGTGCTCAGGACTAAAGAGCCAGGGAGTTTTGCAAAAAGGTAGGGAAGGGTTTGAAAAATCAATCCCGGTCCTGCCTTAGGAGGAAGGTTAAACGTAAAGACCACTGGGAAAATCACAAGAGCAGCCAAAACCGCCACCACAATGACCGAAAAAGCGACAATGCCACTCATCTGGAGGATGCTTTCGGTCCGTTTCATGTAGCTTCCATAACTGATCATGATCCCCTGGCCAATGCTAAGCGTCCAAAACGCAAGACCTAGGGCTTCGATCAAGCTCGACAGCTTAAAGTTAGTCGCATTCGGGTGAAAAATAAACTCAACAGCCCGACCAAAACCATCCAAAGTCATCGTATAGCAAAAGAGGAGGACCAAAAGGACGAGCAAAATTTTCGTCATGATCTTTGCCCACTTCTCGATTCCTTTGCGCACCCCAGAAAGAACGATGGCTGTCGTGATCAAGGTAAACAAAAAGTGCCAGAAAAGAGAGATATCGCCCGAAGAAACAAGGGCCCCATAAGCAGCAGCCACCTCCTCTCCACTTAAGCTTTGATAAAAACCATTGAGCGACATCAAGATGTAGCTCATCCCCCAGCCAGCAATCACGCTATAAAAGGACATGATCAAAAACGAGGCCAATACACCGAACCACCCCGTCACCTTCCAAACGCCCCCCTTCCGGTCGTGGTGCTCGTAGGCGCCCACAGCCGCCCGCTGGCTACTCCGGCCCAAAATCAGTTCTGCGATGAAGATCGGAACCCCCACAACGACCAGGCAAATGAGGTAAGAAAGGAGGAAAAGGCCGCCCCCATTTTCCCCAACCGTGTAGGGAAATTTCCATAGGATACCGAGACCGATGGCAGAGCCGATGGCTGCCATCAGAAATCCAATCCGTCCTGTCCAGTGTTCTCTAAGTTGATTCATTGACTACTTGTACGCGTTCATGGGGTTTAATCCATGAGCACGTACGATTGTTTTTCGAGTAAGGGTACCCCAAAAAACAAAAGGTGTCAAACCTTACGCGAAAGAGACCAGAAAATTTTTCTTTACAAGATGTTTAAATATTTAGTACATTTTTATTAGAAACTTAATCGGCATAGGAGTAAAAATTATGGTTGGCGCAAAAGAGATAACCTCTACCCTCAAAACATCTACCAGTTTCGTTGCAACGATCACCGATCCAGAAAAGCTAAAAAAAGGTTTAGCCCACTTTCTAACTGTTACCTTTCTCGCCAACTCTATTTGGCTGGTTGTCCGATCTACAAAAAAGAGCCCTAACTACTTTCAAGCATCCCTTTCCTTTGTAGCAGCTTTGTGCTTTGGCATTCTCCGAACAGCCCTTGTCCACCAATCAATCGATGCCACACTCCAAACGCTCACTGAAGCCACCAAAACCGCACTACAACTTAACGAACAGAAGGCAAAAGAGCTTGAAATACTAAAGAGCACTGTTAAAACATTAGAGGAAATCAAGACCTCTGGTGGTGAGCAGCTTAAAGATAGAGCAGAACAAATTAAAAAAGCCGATGCGCAATTAAAAACGCTCGAAATACAAACGAGTGCACAGCAAGAAATTCTAAAGCAAATCGAAGCTGCGACCAAAAATGTTGTTAATGAAACAAGTAGAGGGATCAAAAGAATGTCAAGCGCTTCATCTCTTGTAATAAGCCACGAAAAAGGCAACCTTGATGTAGACAGTATTGTAGAGCTCATTTCCACATTAAAAAAGCCTGCTCTAACTAGTCTTTATCAAAAGATGGCGGTTCAACCAATTAGCATACCTTCTTCATCAATTTTATAAATAAAGGAAAAAATCATGGCAGCTTTATTCAACTTTACCGGTGTAATCGGAAACTGGGCTTATGAAAAATTTCTGCGCAACAGCGTAGAGCTTGTCATTAACCAAACGACCTATGACAATGACCAGTTTAAACCACTCGGCCCGATAATTGGGGTCACCTTAGTTGCTGTCCCTGTGTTCAAGTTCTGTAACTACATCTATGGCAAATCCTTCTGCCGCTCACTTCGAACAGAACTCAAATTCATCACCAATGTGGCCATTGGAACGATTGTTTTCAATGTCTATAACATGGCAATCAATGGGCTGATAGAGTCTAAGAAGCAAGACGAGTCATCTAATAATGCCTCTTCTTCGACTGATTGACAATTAGAGCTCTTATAGGCATAATGTTTCCAATACCCTCGAGCTTGGCCTCCTGGGTAATAACTTAAGGAATTTGCATGGCTCAAGTTGGAACAAATGAATTTAAAACGGGGATGAAGGTCGAGCTTGACCGAGAGCCCTACACAATCGTCGGCGTCGAGTTCGTCAAGCCGGGAAAAGGGCAAGCCTTTACCCGGACGAAGCTCAAGCATCTCATGACGGGACGTGTCATCGAAAAAACGTTTAAGTCGGGTGAAAAGTTTGAGCTTGCCGATGTGGAAGAGACCCAGATGCGGATGCTCTACAAAGAGGGCGACAGCATCGTCTTCATGCACGACACCACTTATGAGCAGATCAACGTTCCCCTAACGGTCGTCGATGATAAAGAGCCTTATATGATGGATGACACGGTCTACGACCTGGTCTTCTACAAGGGCAATGTGGTCGATGTCACCCCTCCTACCTTCCTCAACATGACAATCGTCGAAACTGACCCAGGCGACCGGGGCAACACCGCTTCAGGGCGGGTCCTCAAGCCGGCAAAGACCGACACTGGCGCCTCAATCCAGGTTCCCATCTTCATCGAAGAGGGAGAGCTGGTCAAAGTAGATACCCGCACTGGCGAGTATGTCTCCCGCGTTAAAGATTAGACTTCATGGTAAGCAAGGTTTTTATTCATCTTTGACTCCTCTTTTAACCGCTCTTTGTCCTCCAAAAATTTCGCCTTGTCTTAATGGACAATGTTCTCAATTTCAGGAGAACAAATATCGCTAAAATAGGAGCACAAATATGAGCAAAACCCTTACTCACCATAAACTTCGGGCAAAGGCTCTTCAAAAGGTCCGCTCTTTTTTTGCTGACCACGCTGTCCTCGAAGTGGACACGAACCTCCTCTCCCCTTATGGATCGGTCGATGCTCACATCGACCTTTTCGAGGTGGCAGGCGGGGGCTACCTCCACTCCTCCCCCGAGTATGAGATGAAAAAACTTCTCTCCAAGGGAAGTGGCGATATCTACCAGCTTAGCCATGTCTACCGGAAAGAAGAAGTGGGCCCCCTCCACCGCCCCGAGTTTACCATGATCGAATGGTACCGGGTGGGAACAACCCTCACTTCTTTCCTAGAGGAAAACCTTGCTCTCCTTGCCCTTTTTCTCGGAGATGTTCCTTATGAAATTCTCTCCTACCGGGAGGCCTTTGAAAAGCACTTGGGGGTTCCTTACGATGCTCCTGCGGAGAAGTTACGCGTGATCGCAAAAGAAAAGGGGATCGAACTTGAAGGGCTGAATGAAATTTGGGGATGTCTGATCGAGCCCCACCTCGGGCAAGGGAAAGTATCGATCATCACCCCTTATCCAAAGGAGCAAGTAGCCTTAGCGCAAACAACCCACATCGATGGAGAAGAAGTTGCCGAGCGGTTCGAGTTTTACTTTAAGGGGATCGAGCTGGGGAACGGCTACCACGAACTAGGCGACCCAGTGGAGCAAAAAAAGCGTCTTGTCATGGCCAACGAAGAGAGGAAAGCCCTTGGGAAAAAGCCTCTCCCTATCGACCCGAAGTTTATCGAAGCGCTAGAGCACGGACTCCCCGACTGCTATGGAATCGCTTTGGGGTTTGACAGGCTCCTAATGCTTCAAGAAGGGAAAACATTTATAGGGAGTTAGGGAAAAGAAGATCCCCTTAGCGACCCATCATAGATCCAATATTACTAGGTTCTGTTGAGAAATTTAGGGCTAAGGGATTCAGAGGAGGTTTTCTTGAAACTTGCGATTTTTTTGCCGAATGTAAATAGTCGGGCGCTATTTTTGAGGCAAAAAAATCGCAAGTTTCTGAAAAGATCCCTGAAGACCTAGCAATAAATTTCTCAACAGAATCTAACTTTAGAATATACGCGGTTAACCTCTTTTTCAAGGACATCGATCTTCTTATCTAGTGCTTTGATTTCCCCTTTGAGTTCTTTTCTCAGTCCATCTAGACGATTCATAAGAAAGATGAAAAAGGCTCCAAACCCAAGAAAGATTGCTAAAATTTCTGGCCAGTTTATTGAAGACATTTGTAGAGTTTTCCTTCATTTCTCACCCGTATTGTATCCCACAGAGTTAAGAAAAGCAATCTCTTGCAAGTAACTAGAGGGTGTCGTCAAGAAATGCTCAATAAAGAAGCTCTTGCTATGAGGAAAGTTCAAGGCGTCCGATGCAGGAAGCCCAAATCGGGCTTTCGAAGGAGGACAACGCCGAAATTTTCCATAGGAAGGGCTTAAGGATTGATCAGTTCTTGACGACATCCTCTAAAGCCATTTTTGAACGATGGGGTAACGGCGGCCGACGCCAAACGACTTTTTCGAGACGCGGAGGATCGGAGGCCCTTGCCGTCTTTTATACTCGGCAAGGTGGATTTTTTGGATGAGCTCCAGAACCTCTTCCCGGGGGATCTGATGCTTCTCGGAGATCTCATCGATCGAGAGATAGTCTTCGACGTAACCTTCGAGAACGTTATCGACAACGCCATATTCGGGAAGGGAATCGAGGTCCATTTGGTCGGGGCGGAGTTCTGCAGAGGGAGGCCTGTCGAGGATCGAGTTCAAGATCACCTCTTTTTTTTCGAGGGCATTGATGTGGCGGCATAGATCGTAAACTTTGGTTTTGGTGACGTCGCCGATCACTCCCAGCCCTCCACACATGTCGCCATAAAGGGTGGAGTACCCTAAGGCAACCTCACTTTTATTTCCGGTACTTAGAACGATATAGCCATGTTTATTTGAAAGGGCCATGAGGATGATCCCCCGAATCCTTGCCTGTAGATTCTCTTCGGCAATATCGGGCTTTTTTCCCTGAAAATGGGGCTCTAAAAGGTGGGTGAATGCATCGAAGGGCTCTTTAATCGGAATTTCTAAAAAGTCGATCCCTAAATTTTTGGCAAGGGTCACTGCGTCGCTTTGGCTCCCGATTGAGGTGTATTTTGAGGGCATGCTCACCCCAAGAACATTTTCGGGGCCGAGGGCACGGGCAGCGATATAGGCGACAAGGGCCGAGTCGATCCCTCCTGAAAGGCCAAGAAGAGCTTTTGAAAAACCACACTTTGCAAAGTAGTCTTTGACCCCCAGCTCTAACGCTCTTAAGAGGGTTGTCATCGTCTCATATTCAAAAGGGACGGGGCAAAGCTCTGCCTCGAGATCGACAACCATGGCATCTTCTTCAAACCCTTTTGCAAGTTGGCATAGCTCTCCTTTTTCGTTGACGTAGACGCTATACCCATCAAAGATAATCTGCCCATTGGCTCCCACTTGGCAACACATCACCACGGGACACTGTAAGGTTTTGGCCGCTTTGCCGCAGACGTTGACGCGGATGTCTGGCTTTTGAAACTGATAGGGAGAGGCGGAGATGTTTAGGAGTACTTCAGGCTTATGTTCGACAAGGGCTTCAACGGGATCTCTTCCATATTGGGTGTAGCCCACATAGCCAGCATGTTGCCAAATGTCTTCACAAATGATGAGGCCAACCCGCTTCCCTCCAATCTCCCAGATCTGGGTTTTCTTTCCTGGCTCAAAGTAGCGCCGTTCTTCAAAAACATCATAGGTGGGAAGGAGCCATTTATCTTGAAACCCTAAAAGGTGGCCATCGTTAATGACCGCTGCACTATTGAGAAGATGTTTTTCTCCTTCGCCGAGGTTCCTCCGGACAAGCCCAACAATGGCGGCGATCCCTTTGGACCCTTTGATGATCCGCTCAAGGTGGAGCTCCATCGAGTCAAGGAAGGTATTATGATAGACAAGGTCTTCGGGAGGATAACCGCAGAGGGTCAGCTCTCCAAACATGACAAGGTCTACCCCTCTTTTTCTCCCTTCTTCAAGGCTCGCTAAGATCTTGGCGGTATTTCCATCAAGATCCCCTACAATTGGATTCAGTTGCACAACTAAGATTTTCACATTTAACTCCCAAAGTCATCTAATACTATATTCTCTCTTGGAACGCCATAGTCATCAAGTAATTTCATCACAATACTGTTATGAAGAGGAGGGCCGCAGACAAAATAGTAGGCACTTTCTGGCTCTTCCATCTTTTTTAACTGCCCCTCTTCAAACGCTTTAAAGAGATAGTTTGTTTTGAGAGGATCGGCCTTGGGCCACCCGCCCTGAAAATCTTCTTCGGTCGGCTCAGAAAGGACTAAACGGTAGGTAAAGTTAGGGTGGTTTTTGTTGAGCTCTTCATAATCTTCTTGGTAGATGTTTTCTTTTAAAGAGCGAGCTCCATACCATAGAGTCACAATCCGCTGGGTCTTTTGGGTTTTAAAAAGATCCATGATGTGACTCCGCCCAAAAGAGGATCCAGCCCCACCGATTAAGAAGACAATCTCTTCGTCCCCTTTGATCATATGGGACTCTCCATAAGGGCCTGAAAGCCTGACCCCATCTCCTTCGCTCAACCCAAAGGTGTAGGCAGAGCAAATCCCCCACGGAATATCGGGGGCAATCTTCCCCCTAATAAAAGGAGGGGTCGCAATCCGGATGTTAAACTTCAAAATGTTCCCCTCTTCGGGATAAGAGGCCATCGAATAGGCACGGATCACCTCATCGCCCCCTTCCTCAAACTCAATCTCATGGTCAAACAGATCAAAATGCTCCCAGTCTTCATAGTACTCCTCATCCATTGTCTCCCTCCATGAGGTTGTATTGGTTTGATAGCTAGGAACATGAAACTGCAGATAGTCTCCTGGCCGATACTCAAACCCCTCCGAAGGAGGAATCTCGATCACAAGTTCCTTGATGAAGGTGGCCACGTTCCGGTTGGAAAGAACCTTCCCCTCAAACTCTTTGAGCGTTAAAAGGTTTTCAGGGAGTTTAATCTTCAGGTCCTGCTTCACTTTGCACTGACATGACAGGCGCCACCCTTCCCCCAGCTCTTTAGCTGTAAAGGTCGCCTTATCCGTCTCTAAGACCTCTCCGCCCCCCTCGACCACCCGCACCCGACACTGCTTGCATGTCGCTTTCCCTCCACAAGGAGAGGGAACCGCAATTCCCTGTTCGGTCAAGGCTGCCAGGAGGGTTTTTCCCCCTTCGACCTCTTTGGTAAGGCTCTCATCTTCATTAATTTCAATTTTGCAGGGGGCGGTACTCACGAGCCGCTTCTTGGTGTAGAGAATCATCGCTGCAAGAAGAGCTCCTACAGAGGAAAAGGCAACAACCGCAACACTACTGACGATAAAATTCACTTAAGATTCCCCCTCATTTTCTCTCTACCATGGTTCTCCTTCTTGTCGCAAATAAAAAAAAAGCATACCATAACCCGTATGCAAAGAGAACATTGGGCATCCCATTTTGGTTTTATCATGGCCGCTGCCGGTTCAGCGATTGGACTTGGAAGTTTGTGGCGTTTTCCATACGTGGCAGGAGACAATGGAGGAGGGGCCTTTGTCCTTCTCTATGTGATCTTTACCTTCTGCTTGGGAGTCCCGATCTTTATCGGAGAGCTCGCTATCGGACGGAAAGGGCAGCACAGCCCCATCTTCGCCTATGAAGCGCTCTCAAAAAAGGGCAGTAACTGGCGCCTTTTAGGATATCTCAACCTCTTAACCAGTTTTGTGATTCTCTCCTTCTATTGTGTGGTGGCAGGGTGGTGTCTTAACTACGCCCTGATGTCGCTTAACCAGTTTACGGTGGGGAAAACCCCCGAAGAAATCCGCGCCGTTTTCGATGCCGTCTATGCCTCGCCAGGGCTCAACCTCTTCTGGCTCTTAATCTTTATCCTTCTCAATGTGGGAGTGGTCTATACCGGCATCCGGAAAGGGATCGAGCACTGGAGCAAAATCCTCACCCCCGCCCTGCTTGTGATCTTGATCGCCCTTTTCATCTATGGGACCACCCTTCCAGGATTTGGCGATGCGGTGAAGTTTATCTTCTACCCCGACTTTTCCAAACTCACCCCCTCCGTCATTCTCAACTCGCTGGGGATGGCCTTCTTTACCCTGAGCGTCGGGATGGGGATTATCGTCACTTATGGAAGTTACCTGACACCCACCGAAAACCTCCCCAAAACCGCCTCGATCGTCGCCCTCATGACCCTCCTTGTTTCCCTGATAGCAGCCCTCATGATTTTCCCGATCGTCTTCACCTTTAACTTCCCTCCCGAAGGAGGGCCCGGCCTCATCTTCCAAACGATGCCCGTCCTCTTCTCCAAGCTTCCCGGAAGTCTCGTCATCTCGACCGTCTTCTTTCTCCTCTTTGTCTTCACCGCCCTCACCTCTTCGATCTCCCTCCTTGAAGTGCTCGTTGCCAACCTCATGGAGCTCTTCTCCTGGAAAAGGCACCGCGCCGTCATCATCTCTTCTTCTGCCGTCTTTCTCTTTGGGATCCCCTCTGCCCTTGCAGGGTCAAGCGCCCTTTTTCCCAACTGGGAAACCGTCTATGGGAAAAACTTCTTCGATACGATGAACTATATTTCAGCAAGTTGGATGACCCCCGTTGCCGCCCTCCTAACGACCTTTTTCATCGGTTTTGTGATGAAAAAAAAGGAGACCCGCGAAGAGTTTCTTCAAGGAGGGGCCCTCCGCACCCTTTTTGGTCCCTGGCTTTTTATTATTCGGTACATTGCCCCGATCGTTGTGATCCTGATTATCCTCGAGCAAGGGGGCGTGGTTCACCTTGGAAAACTCTTAACTCCTTAATATCACAAAAATCAGAAAACAGGATTTCGTGATATGAAAAAAATTTATTGGCAGAGGGGGAGAGCTCCACTTTCTAAAAGAGCTTTTAAAGGCTCAGAGTGCAAGTCTAGTGCTCTTTCAATCCTAAAATTAAGGATAAATTGGTTGAGATTTTTTTTGGCTGGTAAAGTGTGGAGATCGAATCTAAACTTTTATAAGTTTGTGAGATCGAACACGAAGCCAGCCGGGAAAAGATAAATCAAGATATCCTAATTCTTAGGGTTGACAGAGCACTAGTAGTCATGCGAGGAAGGCGACGCATTGGTAAAAGTCGCCTAATCGAAGAGTTTGGATCGGGGATGACGACCCATTTCTTTGTTGGCCTTCCCCCGACTCCAGGGACTACTGCCCAGAGTCAAAGAGATGAGTTTGCCCGCCAAATGGTCCGAGAGCTTAATATTCCCTCACCTAAAAGCGATGATTGGGGAGACCTATTTTTGTCTCTTTCCAGCCACACCGACAAAGGGCGAATCCTTCTTGTCCTTGATGAGATTTCATGGATCGGCTCAAAAGACTCCGACTTCCTTGGAAAGCTTAAAAATGCCTGGGGCCTCCACTTTACAAAAAACCCCAAACTGATTCTTGTCATCTGTGGTTCTGTTTCAAGCTGGATCGAAAAAAACATCTTAACCTCAGTTTCGGGTTTAGTTTGCTTAGCTCCAGAGGGAGTTTTGCTTAAATTTTCTTCTTTTTGCTCGAAGGTAAGGGTCTAAATGGCCCTTTCCGAGATCAAAAAGGAGAAAAGAAAGCTAAAATCCCCTGAGGCTGAGTGAAATAAACTCGAAACTGAGGTTCTTAAGCAGCTCCGGCTTCGTCGGGCGGATTACCCAAGATATGGTGATTAAAGAGCTCCCTCTTACTGAATGCAAAAAATTTTGGGATGGAGAAAAAATCGAGTTGCCCCCTATGAAGTTTTCAAGACCCTTGCCGTAACCGGAGGGGTTCCCCGCTACCTAGAAGAGGTCATTCCCTCCCAGTCCGCAGAAGAAAACCTCCATCAACTATGCTTTAATTCAACGAGTTTGAGCGAATTTTCAATGATCTTTTTTCCAAACGGAGCAAGATCATCTTCCGTCTGGCAGAAGTAAGAGCAACACTGAATGATCTTTACAAAACATTAAACGTTCAACCCAGCGGCATCTGCGCTGACTACATGAATGATCTTATTGCTGCAGGGTTTGTCTCAAGAAATTATACCTGAAATATTAGCTCTAACCTCAGCTACTACCGGCTCAGCGATAACTATCTCCATTTCTATCTCAAGATGATCTATCCCCATAAGGAAAACATTTTGGATGGAACCTTCCAAAACCGGAGCATTACAACCCTACCTGGATGGAGCTCATTGATGGGATTTCAGTTTGAAAACCTTGTCCTAAACAACTTCATTCCCCTCTGTAAATCGCTTCACATCCCCTTAGAAGACATCCAAAAAAAAAGGGCGTTTCTTCCAACGAAAAACCCAAGATCAGCAAGGGTGTCAAATCGACCTTCTGATCCAAACCCACGACCAAACGCTTTATCTCTGCGAAATTAAGTTTTCCAAAAATCCCCTTCCCCACACGATCATCCAAGAGCTCGAAGAAAAAATGAACCGGTTTCGCCTCCCTAAGGGGTACTCGATTAAGCCCATCCACGTCAACGGCCTCGCCGAGTCCCTAGAAGAAAGCCCCTTTTTTGCCCACGCCGTGAGCTTCAGCAAGCTTCTCGAAGAAAACTAAATGATCGGAATTTGACGCGGAGCAAGCGGGGTTATTGTCTGTCCCTTTTGGTCAGTGTAATCGGTGATAAAGTTCAGGTAGCCTTTTTTTTGCGCAACAGCAACTATAGTCAATGCTAAAAAACCAACGCCAAGATAATATGTTTTATGAGAGGTTTCTAAATTTGGAAGCTGTATCTCTTCTTCAACGCGAACAAGAAAAGTATTAATTTGCTTGGGATTATCCTTAGGAGGAAAAAGCTTCAAAAGCCCCTCTGCTATTTCATTGCGCTTAGAAGAGCATAAAACAAATGCATTTTTGGACTTTGGATTTATTTCGCTATTTCCATGAGAATCGAAAAGCCCATACCTAAAAGAGTTTTCATGCCTAAACACCACAAGTGATGATGTTTTACCTTCATTAGTGATCACAACACCAAAGGAACCTACCTGAGTGGCCACTTGTTCTAAACTCGCAAGGAAGTTTTTAAAGTGTTCTAAAGCACTTCCTTTTTGACCTGGGAGCATCTTATACTTTTCCATTTCAGGCCATATCTTGGAGTCCAGCTGGGTCAATCCTAAAATTGCTTCACTATCAGGGCTTTCCCACAGCATTTTAACATCTTTATTTGCTTTTCGAACCTCTTGACCAACTTCATAAATTGCAAGCCCTCGATCAACAATTTGGTTAACCACCTCAGAAGACATACCCCCGAGTCCTTTCTTAAAAACCGTTAAAAGAAAAATTTGGGCGCAAAAAGTGCAAGCATTAGAGCCTCCATTTTTGAACTGATTAAAACCTCCAAAAATGACCCGTTTTTCTTCTGATAAATCAAGGGGTGGTCTTATATCTACAAAAGCCCTTACTAAAGTTTTACATGCAGTGTCATCCTTTTTCTCTAAGGCTTCTTGCATAAGAGCTGCCCACCCTTTCACCCCTATAGAGGTCTGTAAAGTATCAGGCTGAAAACACATACAACGGTTAAGAAGAGGCTGCGCATTAGACGAAGAAGATGTTGCCATAAGAAATTTCTCCTAATATTTGCCTTACATCTTACTAGAGGCGAGAATAAAAGTCTTGCATTTGAGTGATTTTCTTTATAAAATGGATCTCTAAACAAAGGAGAACGTATGAGTCAAGGCACCCTAAAGATCCACAGTGAAAATATTCTTCCCATTATCAAGAAATGGTTATACACCGATCGGGACATTTTCCTCCGCGAGCTGATTTCCAATGCATGCGACGCGATGAGTAAACTCAAAATTTTACGTGACCAAGGGAAAGCAGACTTTAAAGATGAAGAGCTTCGGATCGACATCACCCTCGACACAGAAAAAAAGACCCTGCAGATTTCTGATACCGGCCTGGGGATGACAGGCAAAGAGGTTGAAAAGTATATCGCCCAGCTCGCCTTTTCAGGGGCCGAAGAATTTGTCAAAAAATACCAAGACAAAGGCGCCGATGAGATCATTGGCCATTTTGGACTCGGGTTTTACTCCTCCTTCATGGTAAGCGACACCGTCGAAATCGACACCCACTCCTACCAGAAAAACACCAAAGCTGCCCTCTGGTCATGCGATGGTTCTCCCAACTACACTCTCGATGCCGGAACCCGCGAAGAACGGGGGACCACCATCACCCTTCATATCAACAAAGAGTCGGAAGAGTTCCTCGAAGAAGCGCGGATCCGGGAGATGCTTCTCAAACATTGCCGCTTCCTCCCCTATCCGATCCATCTTAATGGAACCCACATCAACGACAAAGAGCCCCTTTGGACCAAGCCCGCCTCCGAGTGCACCGACAAAGAGTACATCGACTTCTACCACACCCTCTATCCCCTTGAGCCCGATCCCATTTTCTGGATCCACCTCAACGTCGACTATCCCTTCCACCTTCAAGGGATCCTCTATTTCCCCAAAATTGGGAAGCGGATCGACCCCAACCAACCCACTCTCCAGCTCTACTGCAACCGGGTCTTTGTCTCTGACAACTGCAAAGACCTCATCCCCGACTTCCTCACCGTCCTCCGCGGCGTCATCGACAGTCCCGACATTCCCCTCAACGTTTCCCGCTCTAACCTCCAAATGGACCGGACCGTCCGGCAGCTCGCCAGCCACATCTCCAAAAAAGTATCCGACAAGCTCACCGCAGAGCTCCAGTCCAACCGGGAGAGCTTTATCGAAAAGTGGCCCGACATCGAAATGGTCCTGAAGCTTGGCATCCTCCAAGATGACAAGTTCTACGACCGCGTCAAAAACTGCCTCATCTGGAAAACCTCAGAAGAGACCTGGACCACCCTCGACGAATACATGGAGCGCCACCCCGAAAAAAAAATCTACTACCACCACGATGAGAAACAGGTGACCCACTTCTTCGACATGTACAAAGAAAAAGGGATCGAAATTCTCTTTGCCCCGTCCCACCTTGATACCCCTCTCATGACCTTCCTCGAAGGAAAACACACCGGTGCCACCTTCCAAAGACTCGACGGAGCCATCGATGAGCTCATCCTCGATAAAGACAAAGAAAAAACAGTCCTCGACTCCGACGGAAAAACCGAAGCGGTCAAAATCGCTGACTACTTCCGCACTAAGCTGCCCCAAGAAGGCCTCGAAGTCGAAGCCAAAAGCCTTTCCAGCAGTACCGTCCCCGCCTTCATCATGCTTTCCGAAAAAGAGCGCCGCATGCGGGACTACTTTGCCCTATCCGGGCAAGCGCTTCCCAACATCGGCAACAAACAAACCTTCGTCATCAACACCAACAGTCCCCTCATCCAATCCCTCCCCAAACTCGAGACCAAAAACCCCGACCTTGCCACCTCCCTCGTCAAACAGCTCTACGAACTCTCCCTTCTCTCCCAACGAGAACTCCCCGCCGAAGACTTCTCCCCCTTCCTCAAGCGCTCCAGCGAGCTCCTTGAAGAGCTCGCCACCGCTCTTGCCACATAGGAGTTTCCTATGAGCAAAAAAGTCCTCATGCTTGCGGGACCTAATGGCTAAGGGAAAAGCACTTTAACGCTGGGGCTTATTGCCGATGCCCCCCTTGTTGACGCATTTATTGACGTTGACGCAATTGCAAAGGGGCTTGCCCCTTTGCATCCAGAAAGTGTTGCCTTAGCGGCCAGTAAGCTCATGATTACCCGTTTAAAAGAGCTCCTAAACATTGGAAAAAGCTTTGCTTTTGAAACAACAGGGGCCGGAACAAACTACATTAAACACCTAGAGCAAGCAAAATCTCAAGGATACGAAGTCCACCTCGCCTTCTTATGGCTTGCAAGCCCTAAACAGGCCATTGACCGTGTTACACAAAGAGTGAAGCAAGGAGGACACCATATCGAAAAAGAAACCATTGTTCGACGCTACTTCGCTGGGCTCAAAAACCTTCTAAAACACTATCTTCCCCTCGTTGATTCTGCCCTTATTATGGATAACTCTTCAGAGGAACTTCCCAAAAAAATAATCGCAAAAAAAGAAACCAATACTTCTATAGAAATTCTTGATCCAGTAACTTGGAAAAAAATTGAGGAGGCTGCTCAATGAGTAATGAAATGCACGATTGGATCTTAAGGGCCCATGAAAAAAGCTTCCAAAGAGCCTTCGAAACAGCAGTGCGCACCAAAACAGCTCTTGTCTTCTTCAAAGATGGGGAAGTGGTCAAAGTCTACCCCCCTTATCGCTACGAGCTTGTTCCCGAAGAGCCCAAAGAAAAATAATATATAAATTATTTTAATCCCTCTTTTTATTTAACTAAAATCAATTTTTAGTTATAATAGTTGTATCATTTATAATAGTTGTAAAAGAAGAGGGAAATTCATGTCAGCAACAACTTTAGCCGCTTATGGCGTCCCAGATGCCGTTATTACTGCTCTTGGGCCAGGAGGCTCTGAAGGTGAGCTTATAAGATCGCTTAATATTGAAAATGAATCACTTAAATCGACCCATAAGTCTAACGAAGCGGCTTTAAACACTCTAACTATCCAATATGGGAAAGCAAAGCATAGGCTCCTTAAGGTTCAAGAAACCCTTCGAGAGCTCCCGCTTGAGGCTCAAAAGCTAAAAGCCCGAATCGAGACCCTTAGACGGGAACTAAACCTTCCTGCCATCGCTATTAAAATCATCCCTTTTAGACCTACTAACCCAGAAAGAACGCCCCTTTCTACAGAAAAACGTCCAATTTCTCTCTGCAAAACCGAGCTATTTCCAGTGATTACCAAAGCCCTCAGGAAAAAGGGGTTGATCCCTGCTGGCACCCTTGCAGAAGAGCTTATCCTACCTCTTCTCCGAGAAAATCTAGAGCTTCGAAAAGAAACTCCCACAGACAGGATTCTTAAAAAAGTTAAATCATTAAAAATCAATACATTAAGAGATCTTCAGATTGCCGAAGAAGATCTTGAAAAAGCGGCTCCCCTTGCACGCCAGGTCGAGCTCCTTAAAACCCAAGTCACTAAGCTAGAGGAAAGAAAGATCTGTAGTTTAGAGATCTCCCCTTCCAAGCCATCCTTCACAAGCTTCTCTCCAAGCAAAGCTTCTATTGCTCCAGCCCACCTAATCGACTGGTTTCCAGAGTATTGGTGATTAAAATAATCAATTAACACCCCATCTCATTAAACACAAATAACTTACAACTTACTCGCTCTGTAATTCATAGATATTTAATTACAAATATGCTATAATATAGGAATAAGGGTAATAAAAACATTAAAATAGCTGAGTTAAAATGGGTGTAATTCAAGAGGCAGATATTTATCTTGGGAACAAGTCCGTGGGGCTTTCGAAGTATAGTGATATCCACAGGGGTTATGCTAAGGTAGAGGACCAACGTAATTTTTATATTGGGGACCATGTTGCTGCACTTCTCGCTGATCCTACCTTCAGACGCTCTGCTGAAACCACCCTAGGTAAATCCTATACGCTTATCCAGATCGAAGTCACTGCAAATAATGAAGTCCGTGTCAGTGAATCTGGCAAGAAAGGGACATGGAAAAAAGTCCATTATGGACATGGCTTACGCCAGGATGTCCAAGCAATTGCTGATAAAACCCAGCGCGCTTACAACACAATTTCAAGACTGCTGCCCGTCAACAACCCATCCTTCCCTTCAATATCAAAGCGAACGACTACTCATCTGGATAAAGAACTCGCCACATATACACAGGAAATAAAAGAACTAGAACAGAATCTCCAAGATAAAAACCGGGCTGCTTTTAAACGAATAAAGGAGCTTAACCAACAAATCACCGCTGCTTCTCAAAACCCTGACATCTCCAATCTTGAATCCCAGCTCAAGGATGCTAAATCTGCATCTTCTGCTAAAATAGCTCAGCTTAATCTACAGCTCGAAAACCAAAAAAAAGAGGCGACTCTTCAGATTAAAGATCTTGAGCAAAAAATCGCAGCAGCTTCTAAAACTGACAACATCGAAGCGCTCCAAAAGAAATTACAACAAGTAACGACTGCTGCATCTGAGAAAATAGAACAGCTCAAAAAAGAAATCACCGCTGCTTCTCAAAACCCTGACATCTCCAATCTTGAATCCCAGCTCGAGGATGCTAAATCTGCATCTTCTGCTAAAATAGCTCAGCTTAATCTACAGCTCGAAAAACAACAAAAAGAGGCGACTCTTCAGATTAAAGATCTTGAGCAAAAAATCGCAGCAGCTTCTAAAACTGACAACATCGAAGCGCTCCAAAAGAAATTACAACAAGTAACGACTGCTGCATCTGAGAAAATAGAACAGCTCAAAAAAAAGATCAACGCTGCTTCTCAAAACTCTGACATCTCCGATCTTGAATCCCAGCTTGAGAAGGCTAATTCTGCTTCTTCTGATAAAATAGCTCAGCTTAATCTACAGCTCGAAAAACAACAAAAAAATGCGGATCTTCAGATTAAAGCTCTTAAGGAAGAAATCGCAGCAGCTTCTAAAGGCGATGAAATCTCCGCTCTTGAATCCCAGCTCGAGGATGCTAAATCTGCATCTTCTGCTAAAATAGCTCAACTTAAGCTACAGCTCGAAAAACAACAAAAAGAGGCGACTCTTCAGATTAAAGATCTTGAGCAAAAAATCGCAGCAGCTTCTAAAACTGACAACATCGAAGCGCTTAATCAGCAATTACAACAAGTAACGACTGCTGCATCTGAGAAAATAGAACAGCTCAAAAAAGAAATCGTCGAGGCTTCTAAAGACTCTGTCATCTCTGATCTTGAATCCCAGCTTAACAATGCTAAAGAAGCTCACTCTTCAGAAGTCTCCGATCTTCAATCTCAAATAGAAAGGCTTCAAGCAAAGCTTGCCGAGATAAAAAAAGAAAATGCTTCGTCTCAAGGTCTTTTTGAAACAATTATTAGTCCAGGTCAGCCAACTAGAGAGGATCTTGAAAGGGGGGCGATACTTAGTAATTCAGTCGCAAAAGATTCATGGGCAGTACTAGAAGACGAATATGAACGTAAAATAGCCAATCTTGAAGAAGAACTTGGAGCGCTTTTAAAAAAATATGAGGCCCTAGATAAGTTTAAAAATGCACTTCAACAAGAGCAGGATAAATATAAACAAAGTTCTAAGCAAGCAAATCAAGAGCTTGAGTCCCTAAAAAATCAATTACAAGAGAAAGACCTTGAAAAATCAGAAGAAATTAAACAGCTTGAAAATCAAATTAACTCACTCACGAGTCATAGAGATGATCTTATAAAACAGCGTAGTCGGCGAATTGATGAAAACCTGACACTTAAACAACAACAAAACTCCTTAACAACTCAATGCATTAACCAAAAAAAGCGAATTGATCAGCTCACAAGCGATGTTAACAATCTTACCTACAGTGATTCAAAGGGATTTGAGGTTCGAAACGAACTAACAAAAAAAGTTAAAACACTGACTAAAGCTTTTAAAGAAGAAAAAGAGCACTCACAACTAAAGGACCCCATTATTAACCAAGAAGAAACGCGTGGCGATAGATATCTTAGCAGAGCAACACAACTAGAAAACCAACTCCAAGAACTTAAAAAGGATCTTAAAGAAGCTGAAAAAGAGCGTGATATCTACCAAAAAAATGCCCAAGAAGGCAAAAAATATAAGGAAAAAGCTACAAAAGCTATAGAGCAATTCCACCTTCTAGCAAGAATAGTTGGAGAGACAGTTCCTCTACCTAAAGACCGTACCCTAAAAGGTTTTGATCGAGTTGAAACTTGGATTACCAACATAGGCACCTATATTAGAGGACTGGAAAAAGAAACTGTAAATAGCTTGAAAACGAGGCCTTAAGCGCCGTTCGTCTGAGTCTCTTCAGTCGTTTCATTTCCTGGCTGCACGTTAGAGATCGCTTGCTTGAGCACTTCGATCTTGGAGCCATCAACCATTTTTAGGATCACAGTCTCTTTTTCAACACGGACAAGGGTCCCAACGATCCCCATGGCGGTGATCCGGTCTCCTTTGCTCATGCTGTCTCGCTGTTGCTGCATCTTCTTCCGTCTTTTTTGCTCGGGTCTCCACAGGATCATGTAGAAAAAGAGAAGGGCTATCCCGATCATCATGAAGGTTTGCATCATGCTTTGTTGACGGGCTGGGGCTCCTTCTTCTGCAAATAGTGTTGCGGAAAGAGCTAAGGGGGCTAAAAGATAAAGGGCTTTTTTCATAAGGCGTCCTGGTTAAATGTTTTTCCCTATTATAACGGATGACGCTCTAGAAATGCAATGTTTTCTATGTGAGGGGTGTGGGGGAACTGATCGACTGGCTGGAGCGTTTTAAGGGTGTATCCTTGGGCAAGAAGGGTAGAAATATTTTCACTTTGGGTGGTGGGATTGCAGGAGATGTAGAGAATTTTTTGGGGAGCAAGGCGGAGGAGATGGGTGAGCGCGGTGGGAGTAAGGCCGGAGCGGGGAGGGTCTATGATGGCAAGGTTGGGAGGTGCGAGCACTTCGGAGAGATAGGCTCCGACGTCTCCTTTGTGAACAGTGATATTGGTGAGGTTGTTGGCAGCAATGTTGAGCTCGGCATCGCAGACGGCGTAGGGGCTAAGCTCGATGCCGACCACTTTTTTGACGTAAGGGGCAAAGACAATCCCCAGGGTGGCGGTGCCGCAGTAGAGGTCGAGGACGATGTCGGTAGGTTTAGGAGCGGCGATTTCTAAAGCGCGGGTGAAGAGCTTTTCGGCTTGGACGGGGTTGGGCTGGAAGAAGGAGTCGGGACTGATGGAAAAGTTGAGGGCTTTTTCTTTGACATGGAGGGTTTCGTGGATGAGGTCGGGGCCCCCAAGGTGCATCTCGTAAAACTCGGAGGGTTTTCCTTTGGCGATCCGGTGGATCCGAAGGAAGAGGCTGGGGTTTTCATGGGGAAGGGTTTTTTGGACGGCCTCTTTAAAGGAGTCGAGGGCGGTTTTATGGATGCAGTAGTCATGGTTGCCGGAGATGGTGAGGATGACCATTTTCTCCCCGGTGCTCTTCCCTTCACGGAGGGTGAGAGTGCGGAGGGTACCGGTGTCGGTATAGGCGTGGTAGGCTTTGAGATTTGTCCCTTCCCACCAGGTGCGGACTGCTTTGAGAACGTCGATAAACCAAGGGTTTGTGAGGTGACACTCTTCAAGGTTAAGGACACGTCCTTTCGAGCGGGCGATGATGAGGCCGAGGTAGCGCTCTCCTTCTTTATTTTGAGAGAAGGTGAACTCCATTTTGTTGCGGTAGTGCCAGGGCTCGTCGCAAGGGGTGATGGGAAGGGGCTCTTGCTTGAAGAGGGCAGCGACGTGGGTTTGCTTGGTGGCGAGCTGGGCGGGGTAGCTTTTCTGTTGCCAGGTACAGCCTCCGCAGCTGCCGACGTGTTGACAGAGGGGAGGAACCCGATCAGCAGAAGGGTTTAGGATCTTGAGGAGGGTAGAGGTAAAGGTCCTCTTTTTCTTTTTGCCAAGCTCAACCAAGAGGGTGTCTCCGATGACGGAGCCGACCACTTCGACTTGGGCCGAGCGCCCTTCAAGGGTTCCGAGGCCGTGGCCCCGTTTAGAGTATTTGATAATTTTTGTTTGAGACTCCATAATTCCTCACCTTGTATAGGTGAGGAATCATAGAGATAATAGGGAGAAGTGTCAACGCCGTTTGCGTCTTTTTGTGGCTACTTTTTTCTTACGTGTCGTTTTTCTTTTAGGAGCGGCTCTTTTTTTGGTCGCTTTTTTGCGGGTCGTTTTCTTCGCTTTTTTCCGCTTTTTAGTGCCCCCTTTTTTTTCAGCGGAGACCGACTCTTTGCGGTACTGTTTGGCCAGTCTTGCAAACTGAATGGTTCCGGTGCGGACCCGCTGAGATGCTGCTTTATTTCCCTTTTCTGATGCCTTTCTAAGATCCATTGCTAGATCCATCAGCATCCCTTCCATTTTCCGAATTGTGTCTTTTAATGCCATGTAGTCAAAACCTCCAAAAAGTTTGTGTTTGAGTTTAAGGGATGCATCCCCTAAACGCGTACGTTCTGACTTTTTCCATAAAAAAAAGTTTAGATATTAAGCAACGTTTTTTTTGTTTCTTTTGAAATTTTGTTTTCGTTCAGGAGAGTAGTGTATCTTTTTCAAATGGCAAAACTTAGTCGTTTTTTCTTATAACTCACGCAATCCAGAGTGAGTCATATGAGCCATAAACAATCGAATATTTGACTCATATGACTCATTTTTGTAAAATGAGTCATAGATAAATTAAAGGACTTATCATGAAATACCTTGGAAATGAATCTTCAACCTTAGAGTTCAAAAAAACAGTCCCAGAAAATGATCAAATTATTAAAACCATCATTGGTTTTTGCAACCAAAGTGGTGGAAAACTTGTCATCGGAGTCGATCGTGATGGGACAGTCGTAGGAATTCCCGAAGAGAAAGTTCAGGAAATGATGGAGTATGTCAATAAAAGTATTTTTGAAGCCTCATCTCCCCCTATCATTCCAGCTGTTTACTCACAAAGAGTTGGGGATAAGTCCATTCTTATTATTGAAGTTTCTTCAGGAATGAATAAACCCTACTATAGAAAATCAAAGGGACTTGAAAAAGGGACTTACGTCAGGTTAAGCCGTTCAACTGTTAAAGCAACTGCAGACATGATTGAAGAACTAAAATGGAAATCTAGAGGACGTTCTTTTGATATGATGCCCGTCTACCATGGAAAAAATGAAGACTTAGACAGAGCAAAAATACTCGAATTTCTTTCCTCAAGAAAAGCTTCGAAGGTTAAAACAATCTCAAGAACAATTTTATCCTCTTATAACCTTGTTGTAGAAGAGCACTCTTCAAACTACCCAACTATAGGAGGCGTTTTGCTATTTGGAAAAAACACGCAAAAATTTTTCTCCGAAGCAATGATTCTATGCACCCACTTTGATGGGGTAAGTGGGCGAAAAGCAATAAGCAGCGTGGACTGCACCGGAACCCTTTTTGAGCAGTTTGATATGGCTTATAACTTTATTATCGGAAGGCTCGGACGCTCTTTCTCAATTGATGGTCCAAAAAGAAAGGAAGAACTAGAAATCCCCGAAACAGCTCTTAGAGAAGTCTTGATCAACGCTATTGTTCACCGTAACTATCATATTAACGCACCTACGAAAGTGGCTATTTATGACAATCGGATTGAGGTCTTTAGTCCTGGGGTTTTCCCGGGTCCTTTAGATGCCAATAACCTTAAAATGGGGATTACTTATATCCGCAATAAAGTCATCTGCAAAATTTTTCGAGAAGCGGGTTATATTGAAAAGTTAGGGTCGGGCTTCATTGCTCTATTTGAAAGCTATGAGGAGAAAAAGCTTCATCCGCCAGAGGTTATCGAAGGCGAGAATTTTATTAAGTGTATCTTACCTAGACCTTCCTTCTCATCCAAGCCCCATCAAGGAAGTAGTGAGTCACAAAAAATCCTCGCTCTATTTGAAATGAGCGATGAACTAACAATCTCAGATGTGATGAAGCTGCTTAATCTTTCTCGGCCAACAGCAGGAAGAAGGCTTGCAGAGCTTACCGAAAAAGGACTTCTGGAAAAAGTTGGGAAAAATAAGGCAACTCGCTACCGCAAGCAAAAAAAGTCAAACCTCTGACCAATTAAGCAACGTTTTTTTTGCTTCTTTTGAAAAAGTTTTCATAACGTTGCGGATCGTGGAAGGAACCGTTCCTTTATTGATCAAAAGATCGTCGATTTGAATCACCGGCATGACCTCTTTATTGCTCGAGGTTAAAAAGGCTCCTTCGAAGGTGGGAGTTTCCTCTTTGTGAATGTCTCTTTCCTCTACGGGAAAAAGGTCAAGAATCACCTCTCGGGTAATCCCTTTTAAGATCCCCTCTTTGGGGGTGATGAGCTTTCCCCCTTTAAGGGCAAAAAAGTTGGCAATTCCCGTTTCTAAAAGAAGCTCCTTCTCATTATAGAAGAGGACGTCAACCGCTCCTTGGGCCTGCGCTTTTTGCATCCCCATAATGGCAGGAAGGTATTGGATGCTTTTTGCTGTAGGGAACGGACGCTGGTAACACTCGGTGATGACCTTAATCCCCTCATCAAAGTAGCGCTCTGGAAAAGGGGTAAAGGAATAGGCTACTGCAAAAAAGGTGGGAGGCCCTTTTGGGAGGAACTGATCCTCTGAGATTCCTCCTGTAAGAACAAGCTTGATACTTGTTTCTTCGAAGTGGGTCTTTGCGATAAGCTCTTCAACAATGGCTTCCATTTCTTGAACCGTTTTGGGAACGGTAAGCCCCACCTCTCTTGCCGAGGCAATAAAGCGTTCTATATGGGCACGGAGATGGAAGGGATGCCCCCCATAGGTGCGGAGGTAATCCATCACCCCATAGCCCCGAAGAACACTCAGGTCAAGGGCCGAGATGTGGGCCTCTTCTTTTGTGACAAACTGATCGTTTAGATAAATAAGCATAACTATAGGTATAACAAAGTTAATGAATATACCCAAGTAAGTTCAAGAATTGGGAGTTTGCCAAAGCCAGCGCTCCAGATTTAGCTCCCTCGAAGCAGTCTCCTATCGAAGAGATAGGGGCGATGCAGAGGGAGTTAAAGATGGGGATGCTGGCGCAGGCAAAAACCAATTCTTGAACTTACTTGGGTATCAAATCATCGAGGATGATCTCGTTATCAACGAGTTCATCGGCATAGCTGTTATCTAGTAGTCCTTTAACTGTGATCATGGTCAGGTAAATATCTTTTCGGCGATAAAGGCTTATTTGTTCAAGGATTTTTAGACAAAAAAAAGACCCTCAGGATTTCTCCTGAGGGTCATGATGAAAACCTGGCAACGCCCTACTCTTCCGTACTCTAGTGCACAGTACCATCGGCGATGAAGAGCTTAACTGCTGAGTTCGGGATGGGATCAGGTGTGTCCTCTTCTCTATGGTCACCAGGATAAGACTAATCAAAGAGCCTGGGCTTAATGCCCAGATTGGCAAACTTACTTTAAACAACGCTTGAGATTACACTTTATCTTCCCGAAGGAAAAAAAAGATCAAGCCGATGGATGTATTAGTACTGGTTAGCTCAACACATTACTGTGCTTACACACCCAGCCTATCAACCCTGTCGTCTTCAGGTCATCTCATAGGGATACTTTATCTTGAAGGAGGCTTGGCGTTTAGATGCTTTCAACGCTTATCCTTTCCGAACTTAGCTACCCGGCTATGCTCTTGGCAGAACAACCGGAACACCATTGGTTCGTCCACTTCGGTCCTCTCGTACTAGAAGCAGCTCTTCTCAAGTATCCTGCGCCCACAGCAGATAGGGACCGAACTGTCTCACGACGTTCTGAACCCAGCTCGCGTACCGCTTTAATTGGCGAACAGCCAAACCCTTGGGACCTTCTTCAGCCCCAGGATGCGATGAGCCGACATCGAGGTGCCAAACCGCCACGTCGATATGAACTCTTGGTGGCGATAAGCCTGTTATCCCCGGAGTACCTTTTATCCGTTAAGCGACGGCGATTCCACTTTCCACCGCCGGATCACTAAACCCTACTTTCGTACCTGCTCGACTTGTTGGTCTCGCAGTCAACTTGTCTTATACTTTTACGCTCTATTCGTGATTGCCAACCACGATGAGACAAGCTTTGGACTCCTCCGTTACTTTTTAGGAGGAAACCGCCCCAGTCAAACTGCCCGTCTGACAATGTCCGAACCCCAGATTCATGGGGCTTCGTTAGATTTTCAACATGTCAAGGCCGGTATTTCAAGGATGACTCCACGAATCCTGACGAATCCGTTTCACCGTCTCCCGGCTATCCTACACATGACAAGTCAAAAGCCAATATCAGAGTACAGTAAAGGTTCACGGGGTCTTTCCGTCTAGCTGCGGGTAAACGGCATCTTCACCGCTACTACAATTTCACCGAGTCTCTCGTTGAGACAGTGCCCAGATCGTTACGCCATTCGTGCAGGTCGGAACTTACCCGACAAGGAATTTCGCTCGATTGGTCCCTTACTGTTTTCCAGTAGGGTCGGACTCTATCTTAGCTTGAGCGAGGCGATTCATCTGACTCTTTAGCTCTCGAATTTCTTCGATCCCCTCTGAGGTCAAATGGTCTCCTCTTCCAATTTTAAGCAGAATTTTTCTGAACTTTCTAAATTCTACCCCTTTCTTTGTTTTAAGCAGATGCTTTTCAAAGAACGGAATAATGGTTTTTGTTAAGTGCTCAATTCCTCTTACACGGTAAGCCATCCGGTCGCCATGATTCTTACGAACCACACCACAACCAAAGTAGCTTTTCAGTGCATGAAGAACTTGAACATCTCGTTTATGTTGGACAACGGTGAATTCAACAAGAACTTCCCTATTTCTGTTTATAGAAACATGAAAGGTTCCTGATCCATCAACAAATCCAACAATCCATTGTGCTTGTAAATCCATATTCAAACTCCAAACGTTTGGTCTCTGAGGATTTTAATCTCCTGAAATGAGCCTGCTTGGTTACATTTCCAAGTGTTCTCACTACTTTTCATCAATTAATCTTTCCTGCGGATCGCCTCCCTGTCCCATAAAATTGTTACTGCCACCTTTGTGTGACGAGTATCTATGGGCTTTTGAAGGGTTTCCCGCATATAGTTTGGTTTTACTAAGGCTAGCTATTAACCTTAGGACCGTTATAGTTACGGCCGCCATTCACCAGGGCTTAAATTCAATGCTTCGCCCCGAAGGGTTGACATCTCCTTTTGACCTTTTGGCATTGGGCAGGCATCACACCATATACTTCCTCTTAGACGAGTTTGCATAGTGCTGTGTTTTTGCTAAACAGTCGCCTGGGCCGATTCACTGCGACCCCCAAGCGCTTAACCGCGAAGGTATCACGCCCGAGGGCTCCTCTTCTCCCGAAGTTACGAGGACAATTTGCCGAGTTCCTTAACGAGAGTTCTCTCGCGCGCCTGAGAATATTCTTCCCACCTACCTGTGTCGGTTTTGGTACGGTCGCCATCAACGACTAGAGGTTATTTCTTGGAAGCATTGCGCTACACCATCGGTTCCTCCGAAGATTCCCCTTGTCTCCTACCTGGCATCACGTCAGCGGATTTACCTACTGACCAACCTCATAGAAAAACGGACATCCAATAGCCCGCGTGCTTAACTTACTCCGTCACCCCATTGTCATAGTTTTAGGCGGCGCAGGAATATTTAACCTGCTTTCCATCGCTTACGCTTTTCAGCCTCAGCTTAGGGACCGGCTAACCCAGGGAAGACGAGCTTTACCCTGGAAACCTTAGGTTTTCGGCGAGGGAGATTCTCACTCCCTTTATCGTATACTTATGCCATGCATCCTCACTAGTATGCGCTCCACTACTCCTTACGGTATAGCTTCATCGCACATACTACGCTCTCCTACCGCGTACCACTAATGTGGCACACCCGCGATTTCGGCTCTATGCTTAGTCCCGATCATTATCGGCGCAAAGTCTCTCGATTGGTGAGCTGTTACGCACTCTTTAAATGGTGGCTGCTTCTAAGCCAACATTCCAACTGTCTATGAAACTTCACATCCTTACTCACTTAGCATAGAATTAGGGGCCTTAATCGGCGATCTGGGCTGTTCCCCTTTCGACAATGAAGCTTATCCCCCACTGTCTATCTCCCAACTTAACTCATAGTATTCGGAGTTTGGTTTCCGTCGGTAGGCCGGTAGGCCCCCTTGGGAATCCAGTGCTCTACCCCCATGAGTCTTAAAAGTTGAGGCTAACCCTAAAGTTATTTCGGAGAGAACAAGATATCTCCAAGTTTGATTGGCCTTTCACCCCTATCCACAGCTCATCCAAATCTTTTTCAACAGATACTGGTTCGGACCTTCACTCGATGTTACTCGAGCTTCATCCTGGCCATGGATAGATCACTTGGTTTCGTGTCTACATCATACGACTCAAAACGCGCTATTCACGCTTGCTTTCACTTCGGCTCCGGAACGGATGTCCCTTAACCTAGCCGTATAACATAACTCGCTGGCTCATCATGCAAAAGGCACGCCATTAGCCCTTTTCCTCAAAGAGGAATATAGGCCTCTGACCGCTTGTAAGCTGCTGGTTTCAGATTCTATTTCACTCCCCTAACAGGGGTTCTTTTCACCTTTCCATCACTGTACTTGTGCACTATCGGTCATCGAGTAGTATTTAGCCTTGGAGAGTGGTCTCCCCAGATTCAGACCGGGTTTCACGTGTCCGGCCCTACTCAGGAACTAATCTCACTTAAGGTCTCCCTTTACACACGGGGCTTTCACCCTGTATCGCCCAACTTCCCAGATGGTTATGTTAGGTTTACTTAAGCTTTGTTGATTAGCCCTACAACCCCGAAAATAAATTTTCGGTTTGGGCTATTCCCACTTCGCTCGCCGCTACTACGGGAATCTCTTTTGATTTCTCTTCCTCTGCCTACTTAGATGTCTCAATTCAGCAGGTTTGCCTTCCTAGCCTATGTATTCAACTAGGAATAATGGAGGATTAACTCCACTGGGTTTCCCCATTCGGAAATCTCCGGTTCAATGCTTCTTTCCAGCTCCCCGGAGCTTATCGCAGGTATGCGCGTCCTTCATCGCCTCTCGATGCCAAGGCATCCACCAACAGCTCTTATTAGCTTGATCTAATAAAATGTATACTTGGATATTCTAAAATTAGAATATCTATTCTCAAACGCTGTTTAAAATCAGTTTTTTGTAGTACATCTGGTAGGTCACCAGATGTTACCGCAATTTTTACTATTATTTAATCAGCTTATCCGTATGCCTTGCGAAAGGCATACGTTCACGCAATCAAAAACATTAAATGCTTTTGATTAACTTGATTAGTCTTATCTACTTTCAAGAAAACTTCGCTATCTTAACAAGCGAAAATGAAGTGACAAAGTTGATTTGCCCAACCGTAGATTCGTAAAACCTCAAGGATTTTACTATCTTCGTCCATAAAGGAGGTGATCCAGCCGCACCTTCCGGTACGGCTACCTTGTTACGACTTCATCCCAGTCATCAGCCTCACCTTCGGCGCCTCTCCCCTTGCGGTTGAGTCAGCGACTTCGGGTAAAACCAACTTCCATGATGTGACGGGCGGTGTGTACAAGGCCCGGGAACGTATTCACGACGTTATTGCTGACACGTCATTACTAGCAATTCCAACTTCAAGAAGTCGAGTTGCAGACTTCTATCCGAACTGAGATCGGCTTTAGGGATTTGCTCCACCTTTCGGCTTCGCTGCCTTCTGTACCGACCATTGTAGCACGTGTGTAGCCCCAGACATAAAGGCCATGCGGACTTGACGTCATCCTCACCTTCCTCCTAGTTAACCTAGGCAGTCTCGTTAGAGTCCCCACCATAATATGCTGGCAACTAACGACAAGGGTTGCGCTCGTTGCGGGACTTAACCCAACACCTCACGGCACGAGCTGACGACAGCCATGCAGCACCTGTGTAAAGGCCCTTGCGGGAAACACTATCTCTAGTGCGATCCTAAACATGTCAAGCCTGGGTAAGGTTCTTCGCGTTGCATCGAATTAAACCACATGCTCCACTGCTTGTGCGGGCCCCCGTCAATTCTTTTGAGTTTCACCCTTGCGGGCGTACTCCCCAGGTGGCATACTTAACGCGTTAGCTACGGCACAGTCGGGGTTGAGTCCAACTACACCAAGTATGCATCGTTTACGGCAAGGACTACCAGGGTATCTAATCCTGTTTGCTCCCCTTGCTCTCGCGTCTCAGCGTCAGGAATAAACTAGAAAACCGCTTTCGCCACCGGTGTTCTTCCAAATATCTACGCATTCCACCGCTACACTTGGAATTCCGTTTTCTCCGTCTACCCTCAAGATTAGTAGTTTCAAATGCAGCTTCGAAGTTGAGCTTCGAAATTTCACATCTGACTGACTAACCCGCCTACACGCTCTTTACACCCAATAAATCCGATTAATGCTTGCACCCTCCGTATTACCGCAGCTGCTGGCACGGAGTTAGCCGGTGCTTCTTTACCAGGTACGCTCAAATCGAGCAATTATTAGTTGCTCTCTCTTGTTCCCTGGCGAAAGGACTTTACAACCCGAAGGCCTTCATCGTCCACACGGCGTCGCATCGTCAGGCTTTCGCCCATTGCGAATGATTCTCGACTGCAGCCTCCCGTAGGAGTCTGGGCAGTGTCTCAGTCCCAGTGTTGGCGGTCAACCTCTCAGTCCGCCTAGACGTCTTAGCCTTGGTGCGCTTTTACCACACCAACAAGCTGATATCCCATGAGCCGCTCTCTCTCCGTAAGGCCCCGAGGGTCCCCTACTTTGAAGATGCCGGGCTACCCCGGATCTCCTCATTCGGTATTAGCGGTCGTTTCCAACCGTTATCCCCAGGAAAGAGGTACGTTACTCATGTATTACTAACCCTTTCGCCACTAAGTAGCAAGCTACTTCGTTCGACTTGCATGCCTCATCCACGCCGTCAGCATTCAATCTGAACCAGGATCAAATTCTCGTTGAAAATTTAATCTTTATAACCTAACTCTCGTTAGGTGTTCATCGAATACTATATGTAAATATTGTGTTTCGATCTAAAGTTTGATAGGGGCATATCGAGATAAATCTCGACACGCTCAAATCTTAAGCTTTGTCACTTCAATTTCGCTGTCAAAATAGCATTTGAAGGCTCTTGGGCCTTCGTTTCGTTTCTTCCGCTTTTTCAGCGTTAGAAAGAATACACCAATATACGAAACGGTGATTTTTTACGCAAACGTTTTTCGCAATAAATTAATTTTTTATACCTTTTCCTCTATGAAGCCTGTCTCAAAAAATATGCTGAGAGTGCTTTGAGAGCGTTGACATCCTCCTCCCCCTAAAGGAAGAGGATTCCCAGGTTGTCTAAATACACCCTAGGAGCAGGCTCTTATCGCTAACCCCTGCTGGTTCCTGCTTCAATGTGAGATCTATAGACTCACTCCACAGGCTAAGACCCGATAGTCCTCGGGCTAAAATATTCATTGCTCCTACATGATC